>JAGPCN010000239.1 GCA_018058035.1 Fuscovulum sp. | reverse complement strand
GGCCAGGCCAAAGGGCGCCAGCAGCACCGCCACCGCCCCCGCCGGCATCACCACGGCACCCATGACCGGCACCGTCAACAGGTTGGCGAGCAAGCCATAATCGGTGAAGCGGTTGAAGGTGGCGGCCGCAAAGGGCGCGGTGGCAAAGCCCGCGATCACCGAACTGGCGACCAGGGTAAAGACCGGCACCGCCCAGCGGGGCCAACGCTCCAGCAACACCTCGCGGTCCACCGCCGCAAAGCCCGAGACCAGCGCAACCGTCGCGGCAAAGGACATCTGGAAGCCCGGCTCCGCCAGGCTTTCGGGCCGCGCCAGCAGCAGAAGGATCGCGGCCAGCCCCGCCGTGCGCAGCGTGATCGCCCGGCGGTCCAGCAGCACCGCCCCCAGCACCACCGCCACCATGACAAAGGCGCGCTCGGTCGCCACGTTCGACCCCGACAACAACAGGTAGAACAGCGCCACGCCAAAGGACAGCACCGCCGCCACCTTCTTGGCGTTCACCCGCAGCGCCACGGGCGGCACCAAAGCGACACCGGTCCGCACCAGCGCAAAGACAAAGCCCACCAGGAAGGCCAGGTTCATCCCCGAAATCGCCAGCAGGTGCGCAAGCGAACTGTCGCGCAGCGCCGCCACCGTGTCCTGGCTGATCCCCGAGCGGTCGCCCGTCATCGCGCCCGCCGCAAAGGCGCCGGCATCGCCCGCGATATGGGCGCGCATCGCCGCCGACAGCCAGCTGCGCATCCGCGCGATCACCTCGTCGCCCGCGCCCGGCGGCTCCAGCAGCAGCACCGGGTTGCGGGTATAGCCAACGGCCCCCAACTGGTCGAAAAAGGCCATGCGGCGAAAATCGAACCCGCCGGGTTCCACCGGCCCATCCGGCGCCGCCAGGTGCGAGGTCAGGATCACCGTCTCGCCCGGCTGGGGCTCGTGCAACTGCACCTTGCCGTGCAGCGAGACGCGGACGTAAAGCGGCGTCTTCTGCGGCGCCACATCCTCCAGCACCACGCGGTCCAGCGTGATCCGCAGCGCGTCCGAGGTCGATCGGTCGATCTCGACCACGCGGCCCTGGACCGGGCCGTAATAGCGGAACTCCAGCATCGGGGCGGCAATGGTATGGGCGCGGAACCCCGCCGCGCAGAAGCCAAGCGCCAGCGCGAAGCCAAAGGCACACAGCGGGCGCAGCGGCCCGGGCCCGCGCGCCCAGAGGCCGGCCAGGACCAGCCCCGCGCCGCCTGCCGCCAGATAGTGCATTCGCGACGGCTCGACCGGCCACAGGAACCACACCCCGATCCCGATGCCGAGTGCGACGGCAAAGAACGGCAAGAGGTGGCCGCGCGCGCCTTCCAGCGCGTCGAACGGACGCCTTGCCAGGGACCCCAGGCCCGCCACCTTGCCCACGCTTCCTTTCCCGTCTAAACCCGCCCGGTCAGATCCGGCCCGTGCCCTGCTCACCCTGTCCGATCCTGGTTACCGAAAGGTTAACTCTGCCCATGTCCGCCCCGGTCGTCACCCGTTTCGCCCCCTCGCCCACCGGCTACCTGCACATCGGCGGCGGGCGGACGGCGCTGTTCAACTGGCTCTTTGCGCGCGGGCGCGGCGGCAAGTTCCTGCTGCGGATCGAGGATACCGACCGCGAACGCTCCACCCCCGAGGCGACTGCCGCCATCCTGCGCGGCCTGACCTGGCTGGGGCTGGACTGGGACGGCGACGTGGTCAGCCAGTTCTCGCGCAAGGACCGCCACGCCGAGGTGGCGCATCAGATGCTGGCCCGCGGCACCGCCTACAAGTGCTTTGCCACCGCCGCCGAGATCGAATCCTTCCGCGAGGCCGAAAAGGCCCGCGGCGTCAGCTATCCGGTCTTCCTGTCGCCCTGGCGCGACGCCGATCCGGCGACCCACCCCGACGCGCCCTATGCGATCCGCATGAAGGCCCCGCGCACCGGCGAAACGGTGATCGACGACAAGGTCCAGGGCCGCGTGGTCATCCGCAACGAGACGCTCGACGACATGATCGTGCTGCGGTCCGACGGCACGCCGGTCTACATGCTGGCCGTGGTGGTCGACGATCACGACATGGGCGTGACCCATGTGATCCGCGGCGACGACCACCTGAACAACGCCGCGCGCCAGCAGATGGTCTATGACGCGATGGGCTGGACCGTTCCGGTCTGGGCGCATATCCCGCTGATCCACGGGCCGGACGGCAAGAAGCTGTCGAAGCGCCATGGCGCGACGGGGGTCGAGGAATACCAGGCCATGGGCTACCCCGCCGCCGGCATGCGCAACTACCTGACGCGCCTTGGCTGGGCGCATGGCGACATGGAGATCTTTACCAGCGAAGAGGCGATGAAGGTCTTTTCACTGGAGGGAATCGGCCGCGCCCCCGCCCGGCTGGATTTCAAGAAATTGGAAAGCACTTGCGGCCATCATGTCGCCATGACCGAGGATGCCGCACTGCTGCACGAAATCGACGGCTATCTTGCTGCCGCTGCGAAGCCCGCGTTGACCGGGGTCCAGCGCGACCGCCTTTTGCGGGCCATGCCCGCCTTGAAGGATCGCGCCAAGACCTTCCCGGAACTGCTTGAAAAGGCGGAGTTTGCGCTTGCCACCCGGCCCATCCGTCCGGATGAGAAGGCTGCGGCGGCACTGGATACGGTATCCCGTGGTATACTGAAATCATTGACGCCGCGCCTGCAAAATGCTAGCTGGACGAAAGAGACGCTGGAACCCATCCTGAACGAGATCGCCGCAGAACACGGCATCGGATTCGGCAAGCTGGCCGCGCCCTTGCGGGCGGCGCTGGCGGGGCGCAGCGTGACGCCTTCGGTTTTCGACATGATGCTGGTCATCGGTCGGGAAGAGACGATCGCAAGGCTGACGGACGCCGCCTGAGGGCGGCTCCTCCCCGGCCTGCAGAGGCCCCGCAAGGGGCGAAACTTGCCACCGGCCCGCCGGCTGCCCATCCGGCAGGGTCCGAAACGGGGGATGAGAGAATGACCGACAAGACCGCCAAGCTGACGCTGGATGGCAAGTCCTATGACCTGCCGGTGATGCGCCCGACGCTTGGCCCCGACGTGGTGGACATCCGCAAGCTCTATGGCGAGGCCGATGTCTTTACCTTCGACCCCGGCTTCACCTCGACGGCCGCCTGCGAAAGCGCGATCACCTACATCGACGGCGACAAGGGAGAGCTGCTTTACCGCGGCTATCCGATCGAGCAACTGGCCGAAAAGTCGACCCACCTCGAGGTCTGCTACCTGCTGCTCTACGGCGAACTTCCGACCGCGCCGCAGCTGGCCGACTTCACCCAGCGGGTGACGCGCCACACCATGGTGCATGAACAGATGCACTACTTCTTCCGCGGCTTCCGCCGCGACAGCCACCCGATGGCCACCATGGTGGGCGTCGTCGGTGCGATGTCGGCCTTCTATCACGACAGCCTCGACATCAACGACCCCTGGCAGCGCGAAGTGGCCGCGATCCGGATGATCGCCAAGCTGCCGACCATCGCCGCGATGGCCTACAAGTATTCGATGGGCCAGCCCTTCGTGTACCCGCGCAATGCGCACAGCTATGCCGGCAACTTCCTGCACATGTGCTTTGCCATCCCGGCCGAGGAATACGTCGTCAACCCGATCCTGGAAAAGGCGATGGATCGGATCATGATGCTGCATGCCGACCACGAACAGAACGCCTCGACCTCGACGGTGCGTCTGGCGGGGTCGTCGGGTGCCAACCCCTTCGCCTGCATCGCGGCCGGCATCGCCTGCCTCTGGGGTCCGGCGCATGGCGGGGCCAACCAGGCCTGCCTGGAAATGCTGAAGGAAATCGGCACCGTCGACCGCATCCCCGAATTCATCGCCAAGGCCAAGGACAAGACCTCGGGCTTCCGGCTGATGGGCTTTGGCCACCGGGTCTACAAGAACTTCGACCCGCGCGCCAAGGTGATGAAGGAAAGCGCCGACGAGGTGCTGGGCCTGCTGGGGATCGAGAACAACCCGCTTCTCCAGGTCGCCAAGGAACTGGAGCGGATCGCGCTGGAAGACGACTACTTCGTCTCGAAGAAGCTTTACCCCAACGTCGACTTCTATTCGGGCATCATCCTCGAGGCGATGGGCTTCCCGACCTCGATGTTCACCCCGATCTTCGCGATTTCCCGCACCGTCGGCTGGATCAGCCAGTGGAAGGAAATGATCGCCGAGAAGAACCAGAAGATCGGCCGCCCGCGCCAGCTGTACATCGGCCCGAAGGCGCGCGACTACGTCGACCTGCGCCACCGCTAGGGCGCGCGACCGACGCCTGGGGGCGGCTTTCGGGCCGCCCTTTGCATTTGGCGCAAGGCCCGGGCAGGATACGCGCCGCAAAGGGGGGGCTTCCGGTGACCGGCAAGCGTTATCACGCGGTGGACATCGCCCGCACGGCGGCGCTGGCGGGGATGGTGGTGTTTCACTTCGTCTACGACCTGGACCTGTTCGGCTGGGTGCCGCGCGGCACCGCGACCCAGGGCTGGTTCTGGTATCATGCCCGGCTGGTCGCGGGGTCGTTCATTTTTCTCGCCGGGCTGTCGCTCTGGCTCGCACATGGGCGCGGCATCCGGTGGAGTGCCTTCGCCCGCCGCGCCGCCATTCTTGCGCTGGCCGCAGCGGCAGTCACCGTCGCCACCCACTTTGCCCTGCCGGGACTGACCATCTTCTACGGCATCCTGCATTCGATCCTGGTGTCCTCGGTCGTGGGCCTGCTGTTCCTGCGGCTGCCGGCGGCGGTGATCCTTGCCGCCGCTGCGGCCGTCTTCGCCCTGCCCTGGCAGTTCACCCACCCCACCTTCGGCGGCTGGCTGATCTGGACCGGCCTGGCCCCCGAGCGCCCGCTGACCGCCGATTTCGAGCCGTTCTTTCCCTGGTTCGCCCCCTTCCTGGCGGGTCTGGCCAGCGGGCGGCTGCTGTCCTGGGCCAACCTCTGGCCACGGCTGGCGCTGCGCGACACGGCCCTGGTCCGCCGTTTGGCCTGGCCCGGGCGGCACTCGCTGGCGATCTACCTGATCCACCAGCCGGTGCTGATCGGGCTGGTCGCCGGCGCCACCTGGGCCGCCGCGCATCTGCGGTAAGCCGCCGCAGCCCCTGCGAAAGGCCGTGCGCAAAACCCATATTCTGGATGTGACATTCAGAATCGGGGTGCTGCGATGAACGACACCTTCCACCAGGCCGACCTTGCCAGCCACCATGCGCCCGGAACCCTGGGCGACCGCATCGCGCTGCGCACGGTCAAGATCATGCGCGTCTTCGCCGATGCCTTCTTCTCCAAACGCTACGGGCACCGCGCCGTGGTTCTGGAAACCGTCGCCGCCGTGCCGGGCATGGTGGGCGGCCTGCTCCAACACCTGAAGGCGCTGCGCCACATCCGCGACGACCAGGGCTGGATCCGAGAGTTGCTGGACGAAGCCGAGAACGAGCGGATGCACCTGATGACCTTCATCCAGATCGCGCAACCCTCGCGGCTGGAACGGGCGATCATCATGCTGGGCCAGGCGATCTTCTACAATGCCTACTTCTGGCTCTACCTCTTCACCCCCCGCATCGCCCACCGGATCGTCGGCTACCTCGAGGAAGAGGCCGTGGTCAGCTATACCCAGTACCTGGCCGAAATCGACGACGGCCGGGTGCCGAACCTGGCCGCGCCGCAGATCGCCATCGACTACTGGCGCCTGGCCCCCGATGCCCGCCTGCGGGACGTGGTCCTTGCCGTGCGCGCCGACGAAGCCGGGCACCGCGACCGCAACCACCAGATGGCGGACGACCTGGCGGCGCCGTGAAGAACCAGGGGCCGCTCGTCGATGGCTTCGCCACTCCTCGCAGCGGCACCGAGGAGGGACGCAGTCCCCGACGAGGGATGCGGTCAGGCCCGGCCGTCCAGCGTGCCGACCGCGCCGTACAAATCCACCCGGCGGTCGCGGAACAGGCCCCAGCTGGCGCGCAATTCGGCGATGGCCCCCAGGTCCAGCGTGGCGGTCAGCACCTCTTCGGCCTCGCGCCCGGCCTTGGCTCGCAGTTGCCCGGCAGGATCGGCGATGAAGCTTGAGCCGTAAAAGGTGACCTCGGTGCCGCCGGGCGCGACCTCGCGCCCGATCCGGTTCGACGCCACCACCGGCAGGATGTTGGCCGCCGCATGGCCGCGCATCGCCATTTCCCAATGCGGCTGGCTGTCATAGCCGGGGTTGGGTGGTTCCGACCCGATGGCGGTGGGATAAAGCAGCATCTCGGCCCCCATCAGCGCCATGGCGCGCGCCGCTTCGGGGAACCACTGGTCCCAGCAGATGCCCAGGCCGATCCGGCCAAAGGCGGTGTCCCAGACCCGGAACCCAGTATCGCCGGGCGAGAAATAGTATTTCTCTTCATACCCCGGGCCCTGCGGGATGTGGCTTTTCCGGTAGACGCCCAGCACCTTGCCGCCAGCGTCGATCATCGCGCAGGAGTTGAAATGCGCCTGCCCCGCCTTTTCAAAGAACGAACAGGGCAGCACCACGCCCAGTTCGCGCGCCAGGCTCTGGAACAGGCCGATCAGCGGGTGGCCTTCGGCCGGGCGGGCCAGGCGAAAATATTCGGGGCGCTCTTCGATGCAGAAATACGGTGCCTCGAACAGCTCCTGCACCAGGATCACCTGCGCACCTTGCGCGGCGGCGGCGCGGATCACGCGCTCGGCC
>JAGPCN010000019.1 GCA_018058035.1 Fuscovulum sp. | reverse complement strand
GGCATGCGCGGGGTGGTCTATGCCCCCTCGCCGCTGCCTGAAAACCGTTTTCACACCGTCCCGCGCGAAATGCCGACCGAGATGGTGGCCGAGATCATCGAGGCCGCCGCCCAAGGCGCCCGCCGCTATGCCGAGGCCGGTTATGACGGGGTCGAGCTGATGGCCAGCCACGGCCTGTTGTTCGCGCAGTTCCTGAACCCCGCCGCGAACCGGCGCGACGACATCTACGGCGGCTCGGCCGAAAACCGGCTGCGGCCGCTGCGCCAGGCGCTGATCGGCGCCCGCAAGGCCATCGGCGAAGGCGTCATCCTGGGCCTGCGCATTTCCGCCGACGAAGACGACATCGGCGGCCTGGACCAGCGCAGCGTGATCGAGATCTGCCGCCAGCTGGCCGACCAGGGGCTGGTCGACTACATCAACACCACGATGGGCACCATGGCCGCGCTTGGCGGCTCGATCCACGTCGTGCCGCCGATGGAGATCGCGCCCGCCTATGTCGCGCCGCGCGCGGCGGCGATCCGCGCCGCGGTCCCGGTGCCAGTCTTTGTCGCCGGCCGCATCAACCAGCCGCAGATCGCGGAATCGGTGCTGGCCGCCGGGCAGGCCGACATGTGCGGCATGACCCGCGCCCTGATCGCCGACCCCGACATGCCGCGCAAAGCGCAGGAGGGCCGGGCCGACGAGATCCGCGCCTGCATCGGCTGCAACCAGGGCTGCATCGGCCATTTCCACTCGGGCGCCCGGATTTCCTGCATCCAGAACCCGGTCACCGGGCGCGAGGTGCGGCTGGCGCCGGTGCCGGCGGCGCCGCGCCCGCTGCGGGTGGTGGTGGCCGGCGGCGGGCCGGCCGGCATGAAGGCCGCGGTGACGGCGGCCGAGATGGGCCATTCCGTGCTGCTGGCCGAGGCCGGGCCGCAACTGGGGGGCCAGGCGCTGTTGGCGCAGATGCTGCCCGACCGCGCCGAATTCGGCGGGCTGATCACCAACCTGCGCGGCGAACTGTCCCTGCGCCAGGTCGAGGTGCGGCTGAACACCCGCGTCGATCCGGCCTTTCTGCGCGCCTCGGGCGCCCAGGCGGCGATCCTGGCCACCGGCTCGGTGCCGCTGCCGCCCGAGGTCGAGGGCGAAGGCCCGCTGGTCGATGCCGCCCAGGTGCTGACTGGCGCCGCCACGCCCGGCGGCCGCGTCGTGGTGGCCGACTGGCGCTGCGACTGGATCGGGCCGGGGCTGGCGATGCTGCTGGCCCGCAACGGCCATCAGGTGCGGCTGGCGGTGAACGGCATCTGCGCCGGGCAGAACCTGCAACAATATGTGCGCGACCTCTGGGCCGGACGGCTGCACCAGGCCGGGGTCCAGGTGATCCCCTATGCCCGGCTGTTCGGGCTGGATGCCACGGCGGCCTATTTCACCCACGCCGCCAGCGGCGAGCCCATCGTGCTTGAGGGCGTCGATACCGTCGTTTCCGTCGCCGGCCAGGCCCCGCAGACCGCGCTGGAGCGGCAGTTGCAAGGCGCGGGCCTGCCCTTCGTCACGGTAGGCGATTGCACCATGGCCCGCAGCGCCGAAGAGGCGATCCACGACGGGCTGGTCGTCACCCGGCGCTTTCTGTCGGGGCTGGCCGCCGCTGGAAAGGATGCCGGGCAATGACCTCTCCACTTGATGCGCTGCTGGCGCCGCGCTCGATCGCGGTGGTGGGCGCCAGCCCCCGCCCCGGCAGCTTTGGCGCCAGCCTTGCGGCGGCGATCGGGTCGCTGGGCTATGCCGGCGCGGTCCATCTGGTGAACCCGCGCTACGACCGCATCGACCAGGCGCCCTGCCTGCCCGACCTGGCCGCCATTCCCGGCGGCGTCGATTGCGCCGCCTTCGCCCTGGGGGATGCCCAGATCGTCGAGGCCGTCACCGCCGCCGCCCAGGCCGGCGTCCGCGCCACGGTGCTGTTCGGCCGCGCCCATGGCGCCACCGCCGGCGGCACGCCGCGCACCCAGGCCATCGCCGCCATCGCGCGCGAGGCCGGCATGGCGATCTGCGGCGCCAACTGCATGGGTTTCCTGAACCTGCGCGAGCGCCTGCAAATGACCGCGATGCCGTTTCGCAACCTGCCCGCGCCCTCGGGCGTGGCGCTGATCTCGCACTCCGGCTCCAGCTGGTCGGGGCTGATCGGCAACGGCCGGCAGATGGGCTTCGACTACGCCGTCTCGGCGGGGCAGGAACTGGCGACCGGCCTGGCCGACTATATCCGCCACTTCCTGGACCAGCCCGCCATCCGGGTGATCGCCTGCATCCTGGAAACCGTCCGCGACCCTGCCGCCTTCATCGCCGCGGCCGAGCTGGCCCGGGCACGCGGTGTCGCGATCATCGCGCTGAAGCTGGGCCGCACCGAAACCGCCCGGGCCTTTGCCCTGTCGCATTCCGGCGCGCTGTCGGGCACCTCGGCCGCCTATGACGCGATGTTCGCCCGGCTGGGCATCATCGCGGTGCGCAGCCTGGACGAACTGCTGGATACCGCCGAGCTTTGCGCCATGACCCGCCCGATGACCGCCCCCGGCATCGCGCTTGGCACCGATTCCGGCGGCGAGCGGCAGCTGATCACCGACCTCGCCGCCGACCGGGGCCTGCCCTTTGCCGCCTTGCAGCCGCAGACGCTGGAGGCCATCGCCGCGCATCTGGACCCGGGGATGGAACCGTCGAACCCGCTGGATTACTGGGGCGACGGCGGCGACGTCATGGCCCCGGTGCTGACCGAGATGGCCCGCGACCCCGGCGTCGGCCTGGTGGTGATGGCCACCAACCTGCCCGCCGACCGCAATTTTTCCGAACTTTCCGCGGCGGCCATCCGCAAGGTGCATCAGGCCACCGACAAGCCCGTGGTGGTGATGGGCAACATCGCCACCACCCTGTCGCCCGCCCTGGCCGCCGACCTGCGCGGCCGCGGCATCGCCGTCCTGATGGGCACCGTCACCGGGCTGGCCGCGCTGGCGCATCTGCAACGCCTCCGCTTCGGGCCGCCACCCGTCGCCCCCCTGCCCCCGCCGCCGCTGCCCGTCGCCGCGCAGCGCATCCTGCAGGCCGCGCCGCAAGACAGCCTGCGCGCGCTGGACGGCTTTCGCCTGCTGCAGGCCGCCGGCATCCCTTGCGCACCTTGCGCCGACATCCGCACCCCCGGCGATATCGCCGCCTTTGCCGCCCGCCACGGCCTGCCGATCGCACTAAAGATCGACGACCCCGCCATTGCCCACAAATCCGACCTGGGCGGGGTCGAGCTGAACCTCGGCTCCTTGGCCCAGGCTGCGCTGGCGCTGGACCGGCTGCGCGCCCGCCACCCCGGCGCCCCGATCCTGGCCCAGGCCATGGGCGCGGGCACCGAGGTGATCCTGGGCATGACCACCGACCCGGATTTCGGCCCGCTGGTGACGCTGGGCCTGGGCGGCATCTTCGCCGAGATCCTGCGCGACAGCACCGCCCTGATCCCGCCCTTTGCCCCCGACCAGGCGCTGCGCGCCTTGCAGGGGCTGGCGGGCTTTGCCCTTCTGACCGGCGCCCGCGGCCGCCCGCCCGCCGACCTGGGCGCCCTCTGCCGCCTGATCGCGCGCTTTGGCGACTTGGCCGCCGGCGCCCGCGGCCAGATCGCCGAGATCGAGATCAACCCGGTGCTGGCCGGCCCGCAGGGCGCCGTCGCCGTCGATTGCATCACCCTGCGCGCAAGGAAACCCCATCCATGACCGATCCCGAAACCGTGCTGCTGGAGATCACAGACGACGGCATCGCCCATATCCAGCTGAACCGCCCGCAGGTCCTGAACGCGATCAACAGCGTCCTGATGGCCGAGGTGACCGCGATCCTGACCGCGCTGCAACGCGATCCCCTGATCCGCTGCTTTGTCGTCTCGGGCGCGGGCCGGGCGTTTTCGGCGGGCTTCGACCTCAAGGAATCCGCCGCCGCGGGCGAACGCAGCGTCTCGGACTGGCGCCGCGTGCTTGAGGCCGACTTCGATTTCGTCATGCAGTTCTGGGATTGCCCGAAGCCCACCATCGCCGCCATCCACGGCCCCTGCATCGGCGGCGGGCTGGAAATGGCCGCCGCCTGCGACATCGCCATTGCCGATCAGGACGCGATCTTTGGCGAACCCGAGGTGCGCTTTGGCTCGGGCATCGTCGCCATGGTGCTGCCCTGGATGGTGGGGCCGAAACACGCCAAGGACATCCTGCTGACCGGCAACGACAAGATCACCGCCGCCCGCGCCGCCGAGATCGGCCTGGTCACCGAAACCGTCGCCGCCGGCCAGCATGTCGAACGCGCGTTCGAGAAAGCGCGCGAGATCGTCGCCGCCGCCCCCCTGTCGGTCGAGTTGACCAAGCGCGCGATCAACCGCAGCTACGACATCCGCGGCATGCGCAACGCCCTTCTGGCGGCGGTGGAAACCGATCTGGTGATCGAAACCTCGGGCGGGCCGGAACGGGCCGAGTTCAACCGCATCCGCCGCGAGCAGGGGCTGAAAGCCGCCATCGCCTGGCGCAACAGCCGGCGCTAGCCCTGGCCGACGATCCGCACTTCGCGCAGCGCCGGGTCCTGGCGGCGCAGCGCCGTCAGCAGCCGGTCCTTCAGGTTGGTCGCGACATAGCTGGCATGGAACCGCGTCGGCGCGGCCAGCGTCAGGCAATTGGCCTCGATCCCGGCTTCGGTCAGGGCGTGGAACCAGGCGCCATAGGTCGCGGCATCCTCCTGGTGCAGCCAGGCCTGCGCCGCCGCCCAGACCGAGCCGTCGTTGGCCGGCGCCGGCACCGCCGCGCGCAGCGGCACCACGTTGGAGGCGCCCTGCCCCGCCGGTTCGCCAGGGTCCAGCCGGGCGCGGAAATCCTCGCCGATCAGCGGCCAGGCGGGGCGGGTGTCTTCCAGCATCCGGTTCAGGTCCAGGCCATAGCTGCTGACCCGGCCGCGCGCGCCCTGGCGTTTCAGCACCAGCCAGCCCTGCGCCCGCAGCCGCGCCATCTCGCGCTTGACGGTGCGATCGTCGACCGACCACAGCCGGGCGATCTCGGCCTGGCCCATCGTCAGCTCGTCGCGCTGCCAGTTGTAGCGCGTGGTGATCAGCGCCATGACCCGCAGCACCTGGCGCTGCACATGCTTGTCCTGCGACAGCGCGAATGCCATCAGCGCCGACAGGATGTCGTATTTGCGGGATGCCGCCTCGCGCCCGACGGGCCGGGGAAGCTGCATGTCGGTCTCCTGCCTTTTGCCGGGGCCATCCTGGCCCGGTCTGCCTCGGCCGTCCTGCCCGGGATCGGGTTGTCGGACGGTTAACGCAACGCTCTTCGGCGTCTTGCTGGCATTTGCGTCCACATTTCCGATTCTGTCAAGCGGGAGCGGGAAAGGGCCCGGTTCCTGACCCCAATCCATTCGAAGAATGAAGGTATCATTGGTATTGGGGGCCATCCTGTCTGTCCCCCAGTAGGGACGAAATGTCCCCCAATATGCAGTAGGGCGGCGCGGCCTGACCCCCATTTCTGGCCCCCGCCCCGCCGGCCTTGCGGTCCGGCCGCCCGGCCCCCGATTCGCCGCCCCGGCCCTGGTTTCCGGCCCGGACTCTTCCCCGCGGGGAAGGTCTGCCTGATCCTAACTTGTCTTTTGCATTCCTGGCAAATCCGGCGTATTTCGGAAACGGACAAGAATTTACGTTCCAACGAGGCGCGGATGTACACGCACGAAGACCTGGCCCGGCTACAGGCCCAGTCGCTGAAGATGCAAAGCTGGATCCGGCAGCAGACCTTCAGCCCCGAGAACCGCAAGACCCTGCGCCGGTTCTCCTCGTGGGAGGTGGCCGAGCTGATCTTCCGGATCAACCAGTCCACCTTCCGTGGCCGCCTGGCGGCCGAGCCCGACCTTCCCGGCGGGGAAGTCGAACCCGATGGCCGGCAGCGCTGGTTCTCGCTCGACGAGATCAACGCGCTGCGCCGCAAGATGAAGATCAACCGCAAGACCCTGATGCCCCCCCGCCCCCGCGGCAAGCGCGCCTTCCGCGCCGCGGTCGCCAACTTCAAGGGCGGCGCCGGCAAGTCGACCGTGGCGCTCCATTTCGCCCATGCCGCGGCGCTGGACGGCTACCGCGTGCTGCTGGTCGACTTTGACCCGCAGGCCACGCTCAGCCACTCCATGGGCCTCACCGACGTGGCCGAGGACTACACCGTCTGGGGCATCATGGCCCGCGACCTGATCCGCGAGACCGACCGGATGAACGCCGCCGCCACCGGGGCGGCCAGCGGCACCGCCCTGCCCCGCCGGCAGATCCCCGCCAGCATCCGCGACCTGGGCCTCGGGGAACTTCGCCACGCCGACTTCATCAAGCCGACCGCATGGTCGACCATCGACATCGTGCCCTCTTGCGCCAACGCCGCCTTTGTCGAGTTCGCATCCGCCCAGTACCGCCACCTCAACCCCGAATGGTCGTTCTTCGCCGCCGTCTCCCGCTACCTCGACAGCCTGGGCGACGACGACTACGACCTGATCCTGTTCGACTGCCCGCCCGCCATCGGCTACCAGTCGATGAACGCGGTCTTTGCGGCGGACATGCTCTATATCCCCTCGGGCCCCGGCTACTGGGAATACGACAGCACCACCAGCTTCATCGGCCAGCTGGCCGAGGCGCTGGCCGACCTGTCGGGTTTCGGCCCGACCTTCCCCGCGGGGAAGATTGCCCTGCCCAAGGCCTTTGCCGACGTCCGCTTCCTGATGACGCGCTTTGAACCCGGCAACGACCTGCACCGCGCGATGTTCGAAGCCTTCCGCAAGGTTTTCGGCCCACATGTCGCCGAACACCCGATCGAGATGACGCGGGCCGTCGAACAATCGGGCCGCTTCCTGTCGTCGGTCTATGAAATCGACTACCGCGAGATGACGCGCGAGACCTGGCGCCGCGCCAGGGCCAGCTTTGACCGCGCGTATGAGGAATTCCGGGCCAGCGTGCTGGCCGCCTGGGACAAGGTCTGAAGGGGGCCGCCATGACGAAGAAGCGCCGCATGTTCGATATCGACCTGCCCGAAGGTCCGGTGCCCGAAACCTTCCCCGCGGGGAAGGTCGCCGAGACACCGCCGCGCCGCGGCCCGATGGCCGCCGCCATCGCCGAGACCGCCGATGCCAGCCGCGAACGCCAGCAGATCGAATCGCAGATCCGGGCCGAAAACGATGCCCTGGCGCATGAACATGTGCGGCTGCGCCGGCTGGGCCTGGTGGTCGATCTGGTGCCGCTGGACCGGATCGCGATGGCCAAGCTGGTGCGCGACCGCAAGAAGGGCCCCGACTTCGAAATGGCCGAGCTGAAGGCCTCGATCCGCGACCTGGGCCTGTCGAACCCGATCCGGCTGGAGGCGCGGGCCGATGGCCGGTTCGAGCTGATCCAGGGCTATCGCCGCCTGACCGCCTATCGCGAGTTGCTGGACGAAACCGGCGACGCCGACCGCTACGGCACGATCCCGGCCGCGGTCAGCCAGCCGGGCGAAGACCTGGACGCGCTGTATCGCAAGATGGTCGACGAAAACCTGGTGCGAAAGGACATCTCGTTTGCCGAGATGGCGGCGCTGGCGATCGACTATGCCGCCGATCCGGGCACCACGATCCACGACCCCGACAAGGCGGTGGCGGCGCTGTTCCGCTCGGCCGGATATCAGAAGCGCAGCTACATCCGCACCTTCATGACCGTGGTGCAACGGCTGGGCGGCACCCTGCTGTACCCGCAGGACATTCCGCGCGCGCTTGGCCTGGCGCTGGCCCGTCGGCTGGAAGAGGTCGAGGGCCTGGTGCCGCTGATCCGGGCCGAACTGGACGATTGGGATACCCGCTCGGTCAGCGACGAACTGGCCGTGCTGCGCCGCTTTGCCGGCGAAACCGACGACAGCCCGCAGGCCCCCGCGCCGCGCGCGGTTCGGCCCGAACGGCCTGCCCGGGCCAAGACCAGCTTTCAGTTCGACCGCAAGGGCGGGCGGGGCAAATGCGTGGCCGCCGTGGGCAAGCTGGAAATCCAGCTGGACCGCGACTTCACCACCATCGACCGCCGCCGGCTGGAACAGGCCGTGCGCCTGATGCTGGACCAGCTGGACGGCTAGGCCCGGCGGTGGGGCAGGGGGCGCGCGTGCGGTCAGGCCACCGCCTGCGCGCCGGTGATTTCCACCAGCGATCCGCACATGAACGCGGCCTCGTCGCTGGCCAGAAAGGCCACCAGCGCCGCCACTTCCTCGGGCTTGCCGATGCGGCCAAAGGGCACCAGCCGGTCCAGGTCGGCGATGGTGCGGCCGGACCGTTTTACCCCGGCCTCAAGCATCGGGGTGTGGATTTCGCCCGGGCAGACGGCGTTGACGCGCACCTTTTGCGGCGCGTAGTCGCGGGCCAGGTTCTGGGTAAAGCTGGCCACCGCGGCCTTGGTGACGTTGTAGGCGATGTGGTTCGGCGCCGGGTAAAGGCCCCATTGCGAGGCGGTGTTGACGATGGCCCCGCCGCCCTGCGCGATCATGCCGGGCAGCACGGCCTGGCAAAGGTGGAACATCGCGTCGATGTTGACCGCAAAGGACAGGGTCCAGTCGTCCTCGGTCAGCGCCAGCAGCGGCCCGCGGCGGTTGATGCCGGCGTTGTTGCACAGCACATCCACCCTGCCTTCATGCGCCAGCGCGTCGGCGATCACCGCCTTGCAGCCGGCCGAGGAGGAGATGTCGGCGGCAAAGCCGCGCGCCCGGCCGCCCGTCGCGCGGATCGCGGCGGCAGTGGCCTCGACCCCGTCGGCGTTCATGTCGGTGACGACCACCTGCGCGCCCTCGGCCGCAAAGCGGCGGGCGATGGCGGTGCCGATGCCGCCCGCGGCCCCGGTGACGATGACGATCCTGTCCTGAAAGCGCATGGTGTCCCCCTTAACGCAGATAGCTGCCGCCGTTCACATCCAGCACCGCCCCGTTCAGCGAGGCTTGCGAGGGGCGGAACAGAAAGGCGGTCAGCTCGGCAATCTCTTGCGGCGTGCACATCCGCCCGATCGGAATGCCCGCCAGCGCCGCGGCCTCGCCATGGCGGGCGATGAAGGCCTCGGCCATGTCGGTGCGCACCCAGCCGGGGGCCAGGGCGACGGCGGTGATGCCTTCGTGCCCGTGGCTTTGCGCCACCGACTTGGTCAGGTTGATCAGCGCGGCCTTGCTGGCGCCATAGGCCATGGCGTTCGAGGCATAGCCGCGCTGGCCGGCGCGGCTGGCCATGTTGACGATGCGGCCGCCGCCATGTTGGCGAAAGTGCTGGATGGCCAGCTTGGTCAGGTCGGCGGCGGCAAAGAAGTTGACCCGAAACTCGCGGTTCCAGACCGCTTGCCAGTCTGCCATCGGGGCATCGACGGGCACCTCGGACCGGATGCCGGCGTTGTTCACCAGGCCGGTGATCGGCCCCAGGGCCTCGGCCCCGGCCCATAGTGCTGCGGGGGCGGAGGGGTCGGACAGGTCGGCGCTTAGCACCGCGCCGCGCCCGCCGATCCGGGCCAGCAGCGCCTCGGCCCGGTCGCGGTTGCGGCCGCAGGCGGCCAGCACCCGGGCGCCGGCCGCGGCCAGCGAGACGCAGATCGCCTGGCCGATGGCGCTGGTGGCGCCGGTGACCAGGATGGTCTGGCCGTCAAGGTCGTCGGTCATGCGGGGTCCTAAATGTCGTCAGTGTGTCGACAAGTTTAGCACCATCTGCCCGGACCCGGTCAATCCCCCTTCCCGCGCGGCGCTACAGCCCCGCGGCCTTGGTCAGGTTCACCCGGAACCTGTCGCGGCGGCGCTGGTAGCGGCGGGTCATCTCGGCGCTGGCGTGGCCGAGGTGCTTTTGCACGTGGCGCTCGTCGACCTCGGCGCTGCTGGCCAGGCCGGCGCGCAGGGAGTGGCCCGAGAACAGCCGCAGCCGCTCGGCCTCGGGCAGGTCGGGGCGCAGGCCGGCGTCGCGGACGCAGGCCTTGATCAACCGGGCGACGTGCTTGTCGGAGAGGCGCTCGGGCGTGGCTTTCAGGCCATTGCGGCTGATGGCGACGAACAGGGGGCCAAAGTCGATCCGGGCAAAGTGCAGCCATTGCGTCAGGGCGTGGAGGGGGCAGGTCTGGTCGGTGGTGCCGCGGCCGATCTCGACCTCGCGCCAGCCGGTCTTGCCGCGGAGCGTGACCAAGAGGCCATCGTCCAGCACCTGGACCCAGCCGCCGCCGTCGGGCGTGTCGTCGCGGCCGTGGTCCAGCGACACGATTTCCGACCGGCGCAGGCCGCCGGCAAAGCCGATCAGCAGGATGGCGCGGTCGCGCAGGCCGCGCAGGTCGTGGGGCAGGGTGGCCAGCATGTCGCGCAGGTCCTCGGGCAGGATCGCC
Source organism: Fuscovulum sp. (assembly GCA_018058035.1). Classification (GTDB taxonomy): domain Bacteria; phylum Pseudomonadota; class Alphaproteobacteria; order Rhodobacterales; family Rhodobacteraceae; genus Pseudogemmobacter. Next base: position 12,961 of record JAGPCN010000019.1, on the reverse strand, counting down.
TCTTTCTGCGCCGGTGGGCGGGCGTGGCGGCGGCGGATGCCGGCCAGCACCGAGGCGATGTGGCGGTCCTTGCGGTCAAGCCGTTCGCCGCGCTGCGCATAGCCCCAGGCCAGGCCCGAAAGCCGCCGTTCGATCGAGGCGACCGAGAGGGCAGGGGCCTTGCCCTGCGGCGCGGCCAGGTCGGCGATGTACAGGCCGATCAGCTGCGGCGACGGGGGCAGGGGATCGGCGCCACGCATCCGGCACCAGCGGGCAAAGGCGGCCCAGTCTTTCGCATAGGCCCTGACCGTGTTTTCGGAGGCGGCCTGCCGGGCATAGTCGCGCGCGGTGTCCACCAGCCGGTCCAGTGTGCTGGACGGGGCAAGGTCGGCGGGCAGGGTGATCGGCGCTTGGGCGTCTTGATCTTTGCTATCGCTCAAACCATACTCCTGTTTCATACTGATACTTCGGGAGGTTGCGATGGGTCGGGTGAAGGTGAATCTGACGCTGGACGCCGAAGTGGCCGAAACCGCCCGCGCCCTTGGCCTGAACATGTCGCGGCTGGCGGAGCAGGCCATTGCCGAGGCCGCAAAGGCCGAGCGCAACCGCCTGTGGCGCGCGGAAAACCAGGCCGCCATCGCCGCCTATGCCGATGAGGTGGCCCGCGATGGCCTGCCGCTGGCGCCGTTTCGCAGCTTTTGAGGGCAGGGGGCCATGGCGCAATTCGATGTGTTCCGTCTGAGGACGGGCGTTCTGGTCGTCGATCTGCAGACCGACCTGATCGGGATCGAGGCGTCGCGGATCGTGGCGCCCTTGCGAGAGGCCGGGCGCTATGCGGCCTTTCCCGGCCTGACCCCGCAGGTCGAGGTCGCGGGGGCGGCGTGGATCGTCAGGGTACAGGAACTGGCCGCGGTGCCGGGCGCCGAACTGGGCGCCCCCTTGGCCAGCCTTGCCCCCCATCGCGACGCGCTGAAACGCGCGCTGGATATCCTGATCGACGGGGTCTGAGGGCGGTGGCGACGGCATGTCGGGATGCTATCGCGGTGTGTCCGATAATGCAAACTTACCGGACATAGCGGCCAAGGATAAGCTGCGGCGCTATTGGCGCATTTTCGGCACTGAAAGCGCCGCGGCGGCTGGCCCGCGGCACGGCCCGCCGCGCCCCCCCGCAGGGGTGCCGCGCGGCGCCCTCACGTCAGGCTGGAAATCGTGGCGACTTCCCCGTAACAAGGTTGGACGAAAAGCGACACGACCTTGGACACCCTGTCACGAACCTGTCTTCTGCGGGGGGTAATCGAGGCCGGTCAACAACGGAGGATATCGGATATGAAGATCAGAACGGCGCTTGGACGGACGGCGGGCCTGGTGGCATTGCTGACGGCCACAGGCGTTTCCGCCCAGTCGCTGGCCGAGATCGAGGCGGCCGCCAAGACCGAAGGCATGCTGAGCACCATCGCGCTGCCGCATGACTGGTGCGGCTATGGCAACGTGATCGCCGGCTTCAAGGCCAAGTACCCCGAGATCAACGTCAACGAGCTGAACCCCGACGCGGGCTCGGCCGACGAGATCGAGGCGATCAAGGCCAACAAGGACAACAAGGGCCCGCAGGCCCCCGACGTGATCGACGTGGGCCTGGCCTTCGGTCCCTCGGCCAAGGCCGAAGGGCTGACGCAGCCCTACAAGGTCGCCACCTGGGACGAGATCCCCGACAACATCAAGGATGCCGACGGCCATTGGTATGCCGACTACTACGGCGTGATGTCCTTCCTGGTGAACAAGGACCTGGTCGAGAACGTGCCGCAGGACTGGGCCGATCTGCTGAAGCCGGAATATGCCGGGCAGGTGGCGCTGGCGGGCGATCCGCGCGCCTCGAACCAGGCGATCCTGGCGGTGCTGGCCGCCGGCATGTCGACCGGGGCCGCCCCGGGCGAAGCCGCCGGCAAGGCCGGGCTTGAGTTCTTCAAGGCGCTGAACGACGCGGGCAACTTCGTCCCGGTCATCGGCAAGGCCGGCACGCTGGCGCAGGGCACCACGCCCATCGTCATCATGTGGGACTACAACGCGCTGGCCGCCCGCGACACCCTGGCCGGCAACCCGCCGGTCGAGGTGGTGGTGCCGAAGTCGGGCGTCCTGGCCGGCGTATACGTCCAGGCGATCAGCGCCTTTGCGCCGCAGCCGAACGCCGCCAAGCTGTGGATGGAGTACCTGTACAGCGACGAAGGTCAGCTGGGCTGGCTGAAGGGCTATTGCCACCCGGCGCGGTTCAACGACATGGCCGCCGCCGGCAAGATCCCGCAGGACCTGCTGGACGCGCTGCCCCCGGCTGCCGCCTACGAGGCCGCCTATTTCCCGACGCTGGAAGAGGTGGATGCCAACAAGGCCGCCGTCACCGCCGGCTGGGACACCACCGTCGGCGCCAACGTCGAGTGATCTGACCTGATCCACGCCCGCCCCGGCCGATGCCGGGGCGGGTCTTCTCATCGGGGCCGCCAGACGCCCCGAGAGCCCGACAGACGAGGGGACCGATGTCCGAACCACCCAAGCGCCCCCGGCCCGGATGGCGCCTGCCCGTCGAATGGCTGGGCATCCTGCCCTTTGTCGCCTTTGCGCTGCTGTTCCTGATCCTGCCGACGATGAAGATCGTGATCGGCGCGTTCCAGTCGCAGGACGGCGGGTTCACGTTGCAGAACCTGGTCGACCTGAACACCGATTCCATCCGCAGCGCCTACTGGACCTCGATCAAGCTGTCGCTGATCACGGCGCTGATGGGCTGCGCGGCGGGCTTTGCCATCGCCTCGGCGGTGGTGTTCGGCGGCCTGCCCAAGCGCATCCGCAGCCCGCTGCTGACGTTTTCCGGCGTGGCCTCGAACTTTGCCGGGGTACCGCTGGCCTTCGCCTTCATCGCGACGCTGGGGCCGGCCGGCCTGGTGACGCTGTGGCTGAAGACCGAATTCGGCATCAACCTGCGCGCCTATGGCTTCAACCTCTTGTCGTTCTGGGGCCTGGCCATCACCTATCTGTTCTTCCAGATCCCGCTGATGATCCTGATCATCATTCCGGCGTTGGACGGGCTTAAGCGCGAGTGGCGCGAGGCGGCCGAGGTGCTGGGCGCCACCGCCGCGCAATACTGGCGGATGGTGGCGCTGCCGATCCTGTTCCCGTCGCTGCTGGGGACATTCGCGCTGCTCTTTGCCAATTCCTTCGGCGCCGTCGCCACCGCCTTCGCGCTGACCGGGCCGCAGCTGAACATCGTGCCGATCAAGCTGTTCGCGCAGATCCGCGGCGACGTGCTGGGCAACCCGAACCTTGGCTACGCGCTGGCCTTCGGGATGATCGTGATCACCGGCCTTGCCAACGTGACCTACATCATCCTGCGGACGCGGTCGGAAAGGTGGATGAAATGACCCGCTTCTTCGCCTGGGGCGCGTTCCTCTTGGGGGGGCTGTTCTTCCTGATGCCGCTGGTCGGGATGACCGAGTTCAGCCTGAAGATGCGGCGCGGCGAATATTCCTTTGACGCCTACCGCAAGGTGTTCGAGGACCCGACCTTCTGGGCCACCTTCGGCTATTCGCTGACGCTGGCCGGGGCGACCATCGTCTTTGGCGTGCTGCTGGTGGTGCCGACCGCCTACTGGGTGCGGCTGAAGCTGCCGCAGGCCCGCCCGGTGATCGAGTTCATCACGCTTCTGCCGCTGGTGATCCCGGCCATCGTGATCGTCTTCGGCTACATCCGGCTTTACAACACCTCGTCGGTGCTGCCGCTGACCGGATCGGCGCTTGGCACCGATATCCTGCTGACGATGGGCTATGCCACGCTGGCCTTGCCCTACATGTACCGCGCCGTCGATACCGGCCTGCGCACCATCGACGTCGCCACCCTGACCGAGGCGGCGCAGTCTCTGGGCGCGGGCTGGTTCACCATCCTGGCGCGGATCATCCTGCCGAACGTGCTGGTCGCCGTGCTGTCGGGCGCCTTTCTGACACTGGCCATCGTGATCGGCGAATTCACCATGGCGGCGCTGCTGAACCGGCCGGCGTTCGGGCCGTTCATGCAGCTTCTGGGCGCCAACCGCGCCTATGAGCCGCCGGCCCTGGCGGTGATCGCCTTTGCCATCACCTGGGGCTGCATGGGGCTGATCCAGCTGGTCACCCGGTTCTCGAAACACGAAAGGGCAAGGGTCTGATGGCCTTTCTTGATCTGACCAACCTGGAAAAGGTCTTTGGCGCCAACCGGGTCGTTACCGACTTTTCCTTGGGCATCGAGAAAGGGGAGTTCATTTCCCTGCTTGGCCCCTCGGGCTGCGGCAAGACCACGGTGCTGCGCATGGTGGCGGGGTTCGAAACCCCGACCTCGGGCAGCATCCGCATCGACGGGCAGGATGTCACCGGCCAGCGCACCAACCAGCGCGCCATCGGCATGATGTTCCAGGCCTATGCGCTGTTTCCCAACATGACGGTGGCCGACAACGTGGCCTTCGGGCTGAAGGTCAAGGGCGTCGCCCGCGACGAACGCGACGCAAGGGTGGCCGAAATGCTGCGCCTGATCGGCCTGCCCGACCTGGGCAGCCGGTTCCCGTTCCAGCTGTCGGGCGGCCAGCAGCAGCGGGTGGCGCTGGCCCGCGCGCTGGCGCCGCGGCCGCGCGTCCTGCTGCTGGACGAGCCGCTATCGGCGCTGGACGCCAAGGTGCGGGTTTCGTTGCGCAACGAGATCCGCGAGATTCAGCGCGAACTGGGCATCACCACCATCTTCGTGACCCACGACCAGGAAGAGGCGATGTCGGTTTCCGACCGGATCGTGGTGATGAACGGGGGCATCGCCGAACAGGCCGGCGCCCCGTTCGAGATCTACAACAACCCGCGCACCCGGTTCGTGGCCGGTTTCGTCGGCACGCTGAACATGTTCTCGGCCACGGTCGATGCGCCCGAAGAGGGCTTGCTGAACCTGGCCGGGCAAAGGGTGGCGCTGACCCGCGGCGCTATCGCGGCGCGGGCGGGCGAGACGGTGACCCTGGCGCTGCGCCCCGAGGCGATCCGGCTGGGCCGCGCCGAGGGCCGCGAGGTGGTGATCCCCGGCACCATCGAAGAGGTGCATTTCCTGGGCTCGGTCATCCGCGTCCAGGTCAAGGTGGCGGACACGGTGGTGGCGCTGGATACCTTCAACCGCCCCGACCAGCCACCTCCGCCGATCGGCAGCACCGCCGAAATCAGCTTTGCGGCCCGCGACGCGATCCTGCTGCCGCAGTAACCGCCTTGTCTGAGGGCGGCGCCGTCGACCCGCGCAGGGTCAGCCGGGTCTCAAGGCACAGCGGCTGCGGCCGGGATTTCGTCTTCAGCGCGGTCAGCAGGGCCTCGGCCGCCTTCAGGCCCATCTCTTCGGCCGGCACGGCGATGGTGGTCAGCGGCGGGTCCAGCAACGGCGCGTATTCGGCATCGTCGAAGCCGACGATGGACAGGTCCTCTGGCACGCGGATGCCGCGCTTGCGGCATTCGGCCAGCGCCCCGACGGCAAAGATGTCGGTGTTGCAGACGATGGCGGTGGTATCGGGAAAGCGCGTCACGATGTCGGCAAGCGCCAGCCCACCCGCAGCCATGTCGAAGCCATGGCAGACGATCCGGTCAGAGCCGATGGCCCCGGCCTGGGCCAGGCAGCGGCGAAAGGCGGCGATCCGGTCGCGCTGGCGGTCGTTGCCATCGGTCAGGCCGGCAATCATGGCAAAGCGGCGGTGCCCGATCGACAGCAGATAGCGCACGGCCTGTTCGGTGGCATGATCATTGGCAAAGCCCACGGCAGGGACGGCGCTTTGCGGCGGAAAGGTATAGGTGGTGACAAAAGGCGCCTGGGTTTCGTGGGCGATTTCAAGCACCCGGGGGTCTTCGACGGCGCCGACCAGCAGCACCGCCTCGGCACCTCGATCCAGCAATAGCTGGACCGAAGCATGGATGTCGCGGTTGTCGAAGCCGGTGGTCAGCAGGATGGTCGTATAGCCCTCGGTGGCAAAGCGCGCCTGGAAGCGGTTGATAAGGCGGGCAAAGATCGAATAATCCAGCGTCGGCAGGGCGACCCCGATCATGTGGGTCCGGCGCGACCGCAAGGCCCGCGCCGCCGGGTCGGGCCGGTACTGCTGCTGCGCCGCAATCGACAGGATGCGGGCGCGGACCTCCTCGTTCACCAGTTCGGGCTGGTTGAAGGCGCGCGACACGGTCGCCGGCGAGACACCGGCGGCCTTGGCAACGGCCGCCAGCCCTCCGCGTTTGGATTGTGCTTGCATGGTCCGGGGTCCTGCACAGAAGCGATGCGTCAGCTTTGCGCAGGACAAGGCGATTGACAAGCACAAATGAAATTGATTTCATGAAATCGGTTTCATGACCCTGATTCCCTCGGGTCATGGAGTGGCCAAGAAGAATCGCACGCGAACAACAACTTGGAGGAATCACGCATGGGACGCATGTCCAACCACCCGGTCTCGCGCCGCCTGTTCATGCAGAACGGCGCCGCCCTTGCCTCGATGCTGGCGACCTGGCGCGCCACGGGTGCGATGGCGCAGGATGCCGCGCTGAACATCCTGAACTCCAACACCCTTTGGGCCGAGGCCCTGACCGGCGGCATCGCGGGCGAATACAAGGGCGCCGGCATCGTCGGCGAGGCGAACCCCTATGAGGCGCACTACGAAAAGATGCTGATCGAGCTGAGCCAGGGCTCGCCGACCTTTGATCTGGTGACGACCGACAACCTGTGGATCGTGCAGCCGATGGCGAACGGCTGGGCCGCGGCGCTGGACGATATCGCCGGCGCGCCCGCGCTGATGCTGGAAAACCTGGCCGCGGCCTCGCTGGGCTATCAGCAGTTCAACGGCAAGCGCTATGGCATCCCGATGGTGATGACGACGCCGATCCTGGCCTATCGCAAGGACCTGCTGGAGGCGGCGGGCCTGGATGTGCCGAAGACCTGGGACGATTACCGCGAGGCGGCTGCCAAGCTGCACTCGGCCGAAGTGGCGGGCAACGTGCTGCTGTTGGGCGGCCAGGACGCGCATGCCTCGGGCGACTGGGGCAGCCGGCTGATGGGCATGACCAAGATCGACCCGCAGAACGATGGCGTGCTGGACGAAAACCGCAACGTGGTCTTCAACAGCGAGGGCCAGGGCGTCAAGGCGATCAACCGCCTGAAGGAAGTGCTGCCCTATTGCCCGGCGGGGGTCGAGGGCTTCGACTATCCCGAAGGATCGTCGATCATGCAGCAGGGCGGGGCGGCGATGATCATCACCTGGTCCGACGTGCTGCTGGGGCTGGAGGACGGGCCGCACAAGGGCAAGTTCGGCTACACCGTCGCGCCGACCGAAAAGTACGAACAGCAGATGGTGGGCGGCTGGTCGATGCTGATCAACAACGCCTCGGCCAACAAGGAGGCCGCCGCCGCCTTCATGGCCTGGATGACCGAGGGCCGGGGCTACGAGATCATGCGCGAACACGGCGAAAGCTCGCTTTGCCTGCAGCGCGACATCGACAACCCCGAGGTGGTGGCCAAGGCGCCGACCTTGCAGGCCTTTGCCGACTTCAAGACGCGCGGCACCACTCCGGTCGCCATCCCGCCCTACCGCGAGGTGAACGCGGTCGAGGTGCAGCGCGTGATCTATGAGGAAGTGCTGGCCGGCGTGAACGGCCGCAAGGAGCCCGAGCAGGCGATGGCGGATGCCGAAGCCCGGGTCAAGGACGTGCTGGCCGGTTGAGGCCGCCGGGCGGGGGCCGGTTGCCAAGACCGCGTCCCCGCCCCCAGACTGCCTTTCGGAAACCGTTGTCGAGGAGCCAGCCGATGGCCGAAGCCGCCATTCGCAGCACGAATCCGGCTGCCAAAACAAACCGGGCGCAGCGCGCCGGCGAGAAATGGGCGCCCTGGATCCTGCTGGCGCCGACGCTGGTCATCATGAACGTGGTCGGCGTCTATCCGCTGCTGCATTCGCTGTACATCTCGTTCACCGGGGCCAAGCCGACCGATCCGAACGCCCACCAGGGCTGGGTTGGGCTGAAGAATTATGGCGAGGTCGTCACAGACGGGCAGTTCTGGCATGCGGTGCTGGTGACGGGCGGGTTCACGGCGCTTAGCGTGGCGTCCTCGCTGGTGCTGGCGGTGCTGATGGCGATCCTGTTCAACCGGCCGTTGCCCGGCTTTGTGCTGATGCGGTCGCTGATCCTGATTCCGATGCTGATCACCCCCATCGCGGTCGGCCTGATCTGGCGGATCATGATGATGCCGGAACTGGGGGTGCTGAACTATCTGCTGGGCACCATCGGGCTGGGGCCGTTCCAGTGGGGCAGCTCGCGCGGGACGGCGCTGGCCTCGGTGGTGCTGGTGGATGTGTGGCAATGGACGCCGTTCATGTTCATCATCATCTTCGCCGGGCTGAAGTCGCTGCCGAAAAGCCCGTTCGAAAGCGCCCAGATCGACGGCGCCAACGGCTGGCAGACCTTCTGGCAGGTGACGGTGCCGATGCTGAGGCCGGTGATCGTGATCGCGGTGCTGCTGCGCCTGATCGACGCCATCCGCACCTATGACACGATCTACATCATCACCCGCGGCGGCCCCGATTTCGCGACGGATGTGGTGTCGATCTACCTGCAGCGGGTGAACTTCCGGTTCTTCGACCTGGGCTATGGCTCGGCGCTCAGCTGGGTGACGATGCTGTTGATCCTGGCAGTGGTGCTGATCTTCGTGAACCTGACCGGGTTCCTGCGCATCGTGAACGAGAAGGAGGCGCGCTGATGTCCGCCACGCTTGCCCGCCACAAGGCCCGCGAACGCCGCCGCGCCGTTCTGCTGTGGGTCGCCGCCGTTGCCGTGACCGGGTTCTTCTTCTTTCCGGTCTACTGGATGTTCTCGTCGGCCTTCAAGTCGGACGCGGTCAGTTCCACCTTTCCGCCGGTCTTTGCCTTTGCCCCGTCGATGGAAAACTTCGCTCACCTCTTCACCGAGGCGGACGCCGGCAAGGCGCTGTGGAATTCGTTCTTCATCGTCACCATCGCCACGCTTCTGGCGATGACCGCGGGCACCATGGCGGCCTATGCGCTGGCGCGGTTCGACATCAAGGGCAAGAACGCGATGGCGATCGAGATCCTGTCGGTGCGGATGCTGCCGCCCATCGTCAGCGTGATCCCCCTGTTCATGATCGCGCGCTGGCTGGGCATCTTTGACACGCCCTGGCTCTTGATCGCGGTCTATACCCTGACCGGCCTGCCCTTCGTGGTCTGGATCATGCGGGTCTTCATCCAGGACATTCCGCAATCGGTCGAAGAGGCCGCGATGATCGACGGCTGCGGGCGGATCGAGGCGTTCTGGCGCGTGACGCTGCCGCTGCTGCTGCCCGGCCTGGCGGCGACCATGGTGATCGTCTTCATGTTCGCCTGGAACGAGTTCCTGCTGGCCTCGCTGCTGACCAGTTCCGAGGCCAAGACCCTGCCGGTGATCGCGGCCAATGCGATCAAGCCCAAGGCCATTGCCTTTGGCCTGGCCTGCGCGGCGGGGGTGATCATGTCGATGCCGGTGATCGTGTTGGTGCTGATGATGCAGAAATACCTGGTCCAGGGTCTGACCCTTGGCGCGGTCAAGGGATAGGGGGACGAACCCATGTCGGTTGAAATCAAGAACGTCGAAAAGGCCTTTGGCACGCTCAAGGTGGTCAAGGGCGTGTCGGTCGACATCGCCGATGGCGAGTTCTTCGTGATGCTGGGGCCGTCGGGCTGCGGCAAGACCACCACCCTGCGCATGGTGGCGGGGCTGGAGCTGCCGACCGCGGGCGAAATCCGCATCCGCGGCCGCGACGTGACCTACGAGGAACCGCGCCACCGCGACATCGCCATGGCGTTCCAGGATTATGGCCTGTACCCCCACCTGTCCCTGCGCGGCAACATCGAGTTCCCGCTGAAGGTGCGCGGCGTGGCCGAGGCCGAGCGCAAGGCCAAGGTCGATGAAGTGGCCCGCAAGATGGGCATCTCGCACCTTCTGGACCGCAAGCCGGGGCAGATTTCCGGCGGCCAGCGCCAGCGGGTTGCCCTGGCCCGCGCGCTGGTGCGCAACCCGCGGGTGTTTCTGATGGACGAACCGCTGTCGGCGCTGGACGCCAAGCTGCGCGCCACCATGCGGACCGAGATCAAGAAGCTGGTGACAGAGCTGAAGATCACCACGATCTACGTCACCCACGACCAGATCGAGGCAATGTCGATGGCCGACCGCATCGCCGTGATGAAGGACGGCGAGATGGTGCAGGTCGCCTCGCCGCAAGAGATGTACGAACGCCCGCAGACCCGCTTTGTGGCCGAGTTCATCGGCTCTCCGGCGATGAACCTGCTGCCGGCGCGGGCCAGGCCGAACGGCCGGATGGACTGCGACCTGCCGGTTCTGGGCGAGTTGTTGCCCGAGGCCGAGCTGACGGCGAACCCCGTCGCTCCGGCGGCAAGGGCGGCCTATATCGGCATCCGGCCGGAACACCTGGCTCTGGTCGACCCCGCCGCCGGCGATTTCGAGGCGACGGTCGACCTGGTGGAGCCCCTGGGCCAGACCACCAACGTCTATCTGAACGTGGGCGACATCCGCCTGATCGCGGTCGTCGACCGCACCACCGCCCGCGCCGGACAGCGCGTCGGCGTCACCGTGCGCCGCGAGGCGCTGCGGCTGGTGGCGGAATAGGGGGCGGGGCAGATGCGGCAGTATCAGCACTGGATCGACGGCGGCCCCCGGGGTGCCCTGACGGATGCCCTGGTGCGCTCCTCGCCGGCGCATGGCGGCCGGCTGGCGGCCTTTGCCAAGGGCGAGGCCGGCGACGTGGATCGCGCCGCGCGGGCGGCGGCGGCGGCGCAGGGGCCCTGGGCCGAGGTGTCGGGCATCGACCGGGCGGGCCTGCTGGGCGCGCTGGCCGACCGGATCGTGCAGAACCGCGACCTGCTGGCCGGGATCGAGGCCGAAGAGGCCGGCAAGACCATCCGCGACGCCCGGGCAGAGATCGCGCATGCGGCCAACCTGACCCGCTATGCCGCCAGCCTGGCCTGGGAGATTCCGGGCCGCGCGCAAAGCCATCATGGCCCCGGCGCCCTGGGTCTGGTGACATACGAGCCGCGCGGCGTGGTGGGCATGATCACGCCCTGGAACTTTCCCATGGTGACGCTGTTCCAGAAGCTGCCCTATGCGCTGGCGGCGGGCTGCACGGTGGTGATCAAGCCATCCGAGCTGACCTCGGGCACCACGCTGGAAATGGCGCGTCTGGCAGCCGAGGCGGGCCTTCCCGCCGGCGTCATCAACGTGGTGACCGGCACGGGTGCCGTGGTCGGCGCGGCGATGATCGAACACCCGCTGATCGACATGATCTCGTTCACCGGTTCGACCCGGGCGGGCACCGAGATCGGCGCGGCCTGCGCTCGGCTGGTGAAACGGGCCGGCCTGGAACTGGGAGGCAAGGCGGCCAACGTGGTCTTTGCCGATGCCGACATCGACGATGCGCTGGATGGCGCATTGCTGGGCACCATCCTGAACGCGGGCCAGGAATGCGTCGCCGGCACGCGGATTCTGGTCGAACGCAGCATCGCCCGCGACTTCACCGAGGCGCTGGTGGAGCGGGCGCAAAGGCTGCGCGTCGGGATGCCGCTGGACGAGACGGCCGACATGACCTCGGTCATCCATGAAGGGCACATGCAGTCGGTGCTGGGCCATATCGACCTGGCCCGCCGCCAGGGCGCCCGGGTCGCCGTGGGGGGCGGACGCAAGGCGGACGGGGCCTTTGCGCAAGGGTTCTTCGTGCAACCGACCGTGCTGAGCGACGTGACCCCGCAGATGAGCTGTTTCCGCGAGGAAATCTTTGGCCCCGTCGCCTCGGTCACCGCCTTTGACAGCGTGGAACAGGCGGTCACGCTGGCCAATGACACCACCTATGGCCTGGGCAACGGCCTTTGGACCAAGGATCTGGACAAGGCGTTGCAGGTGTCGAAGCGGCTGAAATCGGGGACGGTATGGGTCAACACCTTCCTCGACGGCGCGCCGCAGATGCCCTTTGGCGGATACAGGCGGTCGGGTCTGGGCCGCGAGAACGGCATCGAGGGGCTGACCGAGTTCATGGAGGTGAAATCCACCTTCATCCGGCTGGGCAAGCGGACCAAGGCGCTGGCGCATACGGCAGCATAGACGGCCCGGCGGACGGGCAAGGGAGAGGCGGAATGGCGAAAAGCTATGACTATGTGGTGATCGGGTCGGGGTCGGCCGGATCGGTCATCGCGGCCCGGCTGGCCGAAGACCGCAATGTCTCGGTCCTGCTGCTGGAGGCGGGGCCGTCGGACCAGCACCTGTACATCCGCATGCCCGCCGCACTTGGCTTTCCCTTGATGAACGACCGCTTCAACTGGTTCTACAATTCCGAACCCGAGCCGCACCTGAACAACCGCTCCATCCACGAGGCGCGGGGGCGGGTGCTGGGCGGGTCATCCTCGATCAACGGGATGAACTGGGTGCGGGCGAACCCCTGGGACTACGACAGCTGGTCGGCCAGCGGGAATGCCGGCTGGAGCCATGCCGAGGTGCTGCCCTATTTCAAGAAGGCCGAAACCTTTGACAAGGGCGCGAATGCCTATCGCGGCGGCAGCGGCCCGATGATGGTGGAAACCTGCAAGGCCGAAAACCCGCTGTATCATGCGTTCCTGCGCGCCGGGCAGGACTATGGGCTGAAGCATGTGGCCGACCACAACGCCTATCAGCAGGAAGGCGTTCACATCACGCAGCGCAACATCGGCAAGGGCATCCGCTGGTCGACCTCGCAGGGCTATATCCACGCGCAGCCGCCGAAGCCGAACCTGACGGTGATGACCGGGGCGCGGGTGCTGGGGATCGAAACCTCGAACCGCCGGGCGGTGCGGGTGGCGGTGCAGACGCCGCAGGGCCGCGTGGCCTATGAGGTGGAGCGGGAAACCATCCTCTGTGGCGGCGCGATCAACTCGCCGCAGCTGCTGCAG
>JAGPCN010000238.1 GCA_018058035.1 Fuscovulum sp. | reverse complement strand
CGGGCGACCTCTTCGACCAGGTCGGCCTCGCCCAGGATGTCGGGGCGCCAGCTGGGCGGCGCCGCCTCGTTCCCGGTCATCTTGAAGCCAAGCGCGGTCAGGGTCTGGCGCTGTTCGGCCTCGGGGATCTCCATGCCGACCAGGCTGACCACGCGGGCGGGGTTCAGCCGGTAGTTGCGGCGCGTGTCGATCGGCGCGCCGTCCTGCGCCAGCATCGAGGCTTCGCCGCCGCAGAGGTCCAGGATCATCTGCGTCGCCATGTCCAGTCCCGGCAGGGTGAAGGCCGGATCGACGCCGCGTTCAAAGCGATAGCGCGCGTCCGAGTTGACCTTCAGCGCGCGGCCCGTGGCGGCAACGGTGATCGGATCCCACCAGGCAGACTCAAGGAACACGTTCACCGTGCCCTCGGTGCAGCCCGAATGCTCGCCGCCCATGATGCCCGCCAGCGATTCCACGCCGGCATCATCGGAAATCGCCATCTGGCCCGCGGCCAGGGTGTAGGTCTTGCCGTCCAGCGCCAGGAATTCCTCGCCCCCCTTGGCCGGATGGATGCGCAGCACGCCGCCTTGCACCTTGTCGGCGTCAAAGACGTGCAGCGGGCGGTTCCACGCGAAGGTGAAGAAGTTGGTGATGTCGACCAGCGCCGAGATCGGGCGCAGCCCGATGGCCTTGAGCCGCGCCTGCAGCCAGTCGGGCGAGGGGCCGTTCCTGACGCCGCGGATCAGCCGCCCGGCGAAATGCGGGCAGCCGCGCGCCTTCAGCGCGGGGTCGATCTCGACCCGGATGGGAGAGGGGAAGCGGCCCTCGATCACCGGCACCACGGGCGCCTTCAGGCGGCCCAGGCCGCGGGCCGCAAGGTCGCGGGCGATGCCGTGGATGCCAAGGGCATCGGGGCGGTTCGGGGTGACCTTGATTTCCACCACCGGGTCGTTCAGCCCGCGCCAGTCGACGAAACGGGCGCCCAGGGGCGCGTCCTCGGGCAGGTCGATGATGCCGTCGTGGTCATCCGACAGCATCAGTTCGCGTTCCGAACACAGCATGCCGTTGCTGTCGACGCCGCGGATATTGCCGGGTTTCAGGTCGACGCCGGTGCCCGGCACATGCGTGCCCGTGGGGGCAAAGACGCCCACCAGCCCGGTGCGCGCATTGGGCGCTCCGCAGACCACCTGTACCTCTTCCATCGCCGTGCCCGGCCCGCCCGGATAGGTCGCCACCCGGCAGACCCGCAGCCGGTCGGCGTTGGGGTGCTGCACCGCCTCGATCACCCGGCAGATGCGAAAGGCGCCCAGGGCGGCGGCGGGGTTTTCGATGCCCTCGACCTCTAGCCCAAGGTCGGTCAGCGCCTCGGCGATGGCATCGACCTGGGCGTCGGTTTCCAGATGGTCGCGAAGCCAGGAAAGGGTGAATTTCATCTGCGGCAGTCCCTGAAACGTCTGGGCCTTGGCCTTATCGCAAAGGCTGCAAAAGGGGAAGGGCGGGGCGGAAACCCTGTGCCGGGCTGGAAACGGGTTGTTGCCGCGATGCGGCAAGGAATTCCGTGGCAACCGTGCTAGACTGGCAGGATGGACGATTGGCTTCAGATCCCCGCCCGACGCCGTGGTATCCCCGCGTGGCGGCTTTGCATGATGATGGGCGTCACGTTCCTGATCCTGTGGATCGGGGCGCCGATGCTGTTCGCGCTGGCCCGCGCGCACTGATCCCCCGCGATGCCGTGCCGAGATGCTTGCCCGGCTGGGGGCTAGCCCTTATCCCTTGTCCCTGCAGCCGAAAGGGAACCGGCGTTCAGGGGGGAAGCCATGGCCACGAACCAGCGTTTCGACAAGTCGCGGCTGCCCAGCCGTCATGTGACCGAAGGCCCGGCCCGCGCGCCGCACCGCAGCTATTTCTACGCCATGGGCATCACCGACGAGGAAATCCACCAGCCCTTCGTCGGCGTCGCCACCTGCTGGAACGAGGCCGCGCCCTGCAACATCGCGCTGAACCGGCAGGCCCAGGTGGTCAAGCACGGCGTCAAGAAGGCCGGCGGCACCCCGCGCGAGTTTACCACCATCACCGTGACCGATGGCATCGCCATGGGGCACGAAGGCATGCGGTCCTCGCTGGCCAGCCGCGATGCCATCGCCGACACGGTGGAACTGACGATGCGCGGCCATTGCTATGACGCCATCGTGGGCCTTGCCGGTTGCGACAAATCCCTGCCCGGCATGATGATGGCCATGGTGCGGCTGAACGTGCCCTCGGTCTTCATCTATGGCGGGTCGATCCTGCCGGGCCGCTACAAGGGCCAGGACATCACCGTGCAGGACATGTTCGAGGCGGTCGGAAAGGTGCAGGCCGGCACGCTGAGCGAGGCGGAACTTGAGATCATGGAGCGGGTGGCCTGCCCTTCCAGCGGTGCCTGCGGGGCGCAGTACACGGCCAACACCATGGCCTGCGTCTCCGAGGCGATCGGGCTGGCGCTGCTGAACTCCTCCGGCGCGCCCGCGCCTTACGAAAGCCGCGACCAGTATGGCGAGGCTTCGGGCGTGGCCGTGATGACGCTGATCGAAAGGAACATCCGCGCGCGCGACATAGTCACCCTGAAATCGCTGGAAAATGCCGCCCGCGTGGTGGCTTGCACCGGCGGCAGCACCAACGGCGCGCTGCACCTGCCGGCGATTGCGCACGAGGCCGGGATCGACTTTGACCTGTTCGACGTGGCCGAGATCATGCGCGACACGCCCTGGTTCGTCGACCTGCGGCCGGGCGGCAAATACGTGGCCAAGGACCTGTACGAGGTCGGCGGCGTGCCGGTGGTGATGAAGGAACTGGCCCGCGCGGGCCTTCTGCACCTGGATTGCCTGACCGCCAGCGGCAAGACCCTGGGCGAAAGCCTGGACGAGATCCGAGGCGAGGCCGACGGGCGGGTGATCTATTCCATTGACAAGCCGTTGACAAAGACCGGCGGTGTGGTGGGGCTGAAGGGCAACCTGGCCCCCGATGGCGCCATCGTGAAGGTGGCGGGCATGACGCCGGAAGAGCAGGTGTTCTCGGGCCCCGCGCGGGTGTTCGAATGCGAGGAAGACGCCTTCGAGGCGGTGAAGCGCCGCGCCTACAAGGAAGGCGACGTTCTGGTCATCCGCAACGAAGGCCCGGCGGGCGGGCCCGGCATGCGCGAGATGCTGGCGACCACGGCGGCCCTGTCGGGGCAGGGCATGGGCAAGAAGGTCGCGCTGATCACCGACGGGCGGTTTTCGGGCGCGACGCGGGGGTTCTGTGTCGGCCATGTCGGCCCCGAGGCGGCGCACGGCGGCCCCATCGCGCTGTTGCGCGACGGCGACATGATCACCCTGAACGCCCTGACCGGAGAGCTTTCCGTGGCCCTGACCGACGACGAACTGGCCCGCCGCCAGTCGGCATGGACGGGGCCGCGGAAGACCGACTATACCTCGGGCGCGCTGTGGAAATACGCGCGCCTCGTCGGGGGCGCCCGCCACGGCGCCGTCACGCACCCGGGGGCCAAGGCCGAGAGTCATGTCTACATGGATCAATAGGGCGTCCCTGACGCTGGTTCTGGCCCTTGCGGCCTGCGTCGCGCCCGGCGGATCGGGCAGCCCGCCAAAGGTGGCGGTGCTGGACGGGGCGGTGACGCTGGCCCTGCCGGCGAGCTATTGCTTTGACCCGGCCTCGGTCCACGAAGAGCGCGGCGGGGCGGTGGCGATCGGCGGGCGCTGCCGGGCCGAAGGGCCGGTTCCGGCCGCGGCGATCACCATCAGCCTGGGCGCCGAAGGATCGTCCGCGGCGCTGAAGCCGGGGGCGCGGGCGCTGACCGACTGGGCGCGCAGCCCGGCCGGCCGCGCCGCCTTGTCGCGCGACGGCAACCCCCGGTCGGTCCGCATCCGCGAGACGCTGGTCTCTGACGGTGCCTTCCTGATCCGGCTGGACGACCGCGCCATTGGCGGCTACTGGCGCGCCGCGCTGCCGCTGAAGGGCCGGCTGGTCATGGTCTCGGTCACCCCGCCCGAAGGCGGCCCGCTGTCACCGGAAGACGGCCGCCGGATCGCCGAGGGGGTGGTGGCGGCGCTGCGCCGGGCCAACGCAGGGTGACCTAGGGGAAACCGGGGTTTGCCGCCGGAATGGGTTGGCATGTTAACGCTTTTTCGGTGATATGCGATTCGTTTCCGTGGGGGCAACAATCCCGCGGTGATGGGGCGAATCGGACGGCAAGGGAACCATGGCGCGGCAGTTGGACAAGGTGCTTGACCGGCTGGTTTTCCGGCGTGCCTTGGCACGCTGGGCCGAGGCCGCGGAAGAGGCGCCGAAGATGGGCCTGGAGGCGCTGCGCGGCCTGCGCACGCGCGCCCGCCAGTTGCGGCGCGAACTGGATCGGGTGATCCACCAGGCCGAATACCGGCTGGCGCTGCCGGTGATCGGCGTCACCGCCATCCGCAAGCCGATGGGCACCGACTGGGCTTGGCGCCCCGACCTGTGGAAGGGCCAGATCGCGGTGCCCGGCATGTCCTCGGTGCCCGCCCGCGCCCAGGTCTGCGACGGCGCGACGGTGTTCCACGATTGCCGCCGGTCGGAACTGACGGTGCGCCAGATCCGCAACTCACGCGAGGCGGACGTGGCGCCGTTCGGGTTCCGGATGGACGTGTTCCGCTTTGACGGCAGCTTCCTGAGCCTGGTCCTGGACCTGCCGCCCGAGGCGGCGCAGGGGTTGAAGCTGAAGCACCTGATCCGCCTGGACGTGATCGTCGAGATGGAGAAACCCCTTGAAATCTTTGCACGATTGAACGTCAAGCACGGGCCGAACGTGGAACAGATCGTGCGCGAGCTGCCCTTGAACGAAGAAGAGGTGATGGTCGAATTCGACCTGGCCTATACCAAGGTCAATGAAAAGCGGGTGGAAAAGCTGTGGCTGGACCTGATCTTCGAGGGGCCGGAAATGAACCAGATCATCCTGCGCGACGTGACCGTCAGCCGCAGGCCGCGGGCGGAACTGTGAGGGGCGGGGACCAATGGCCGAGGGCATGACGCTGACCCAGACGCGGATTCGTGCCGGGGTCTGGGAGGGCATCCTGACCGGCGCCGGCGCGCAGGCGCCGAAGCTGGAGGTGCTGCTGCTGGAACGGCCGCTGACCGGCGTGATCGTCGCCCCCGTGCCGGGCCGCGAGGGCGACTACCAGGTCAAGGTGCCGATCCCCGCCGAAGTGCTGAGCGAGGGGGTCCAGACCTTTCTGATCCGCCAGGGCGGCCAGACCCTGGCGCATTTCACCATCATCACCGGGGTCGCCATGGAAGACGACCTGCGCGCCGAGATCGACCTGCTGCGGGCCGAACTGGACATGCTGAAACGCGCCTTCCGGCGGCACTGTCTGGAAACAATGAGCTGACGGGCCGTCGTAGGATGGGCAATATTGCCCATCCTACGGGCGGTCAGACCAGCAGCGCGGCCCCGCCCTGGCGGTGGCTGTCCTCGGCCCGGTCCAGCAGCCGCTGCAATGTGGCGCCGCGGGCAAAGGTCGGCTCGGCCGCGCCTTCGCCGCGGATCGCAGCAATGAAGCGCTGGAAGATCGTGGGCACCGGCGGGCAGCCCACCGGGCGCCAGGTGGCGGTCGGCCGGTCGTCGCCCAGGCAGGCCGACAGCGCGCTGCTGGCGTTCTCGAACCGGACCTCCAGCCCGCCCAGGTCGCCATAAAGGCGCAGGCGCAGATCGTTCAGGTGGCCCGAGGCGAAGCGGGTGGCATGGACGACGCCAAGCGCCCCGCCCGACAGCCGCAGTTGCATCGTCGCGCTGTCGTTGGCGTCCAGCGGGTAGTCGCCGATCCGGTTGCCGGGCGCCTTGTCAAAGGTGGCCAGCCGGGCGCTGACCTCGGCCGCCTCTTGCCCGGCGATGAAGGTGGCGAAGTCGAGGATGTGGATGCCGACATCGCCCAGAACGCCTTTGGACCCATGCGCGGTGGAAAGCCGCCAGAGCCATTGCGGTTCGGTTTTCCAGTCGCCCCAGGCAGCTTGCGTCAGCCAGCTTTGCAGGTAGCTGGCCTCGAAATGCCGGACCGGGCCGATGGCGCCTTCGGCCACCATCCGGGCGGCCTGTTGCAGCGCGGGGACGTTTCGATAGGTCAGGTTGACCATGTTCACGACGCCGGCGCGGGTGGCCGCGTCGGCCATCTCTTGCGCCTGGGCGGCGTTGGTGGCCAGCGGCTTTTCGCACAGGACATGCTTGCCGGCGGCCAACAGCGGCAGGGTGGTGGCGTGGTGGGCGGCGTCGGGTGTGACGTTGGTCACGGCGTCGAACTGGCCCCAGGCCAGGGCGTCGCCGAGGCTGGCGAATGTGTGGGGGATGCCGTGGGCTGCCGCAAAGGCGGCCAGCTGGTCTGGCCTTGTGTCGATGCCGGCGACCAATTGAACGCCGGGAATGGCGGCAAAATGCTCGGCATGGGTCTTCGCCATGCCACCGGTGCCGAGGATCAGGAGGCGGGTCATTTCAGCCCTGCCTCGCCCTTGGCATGGAGCTTCGGGCCGCGTTCGGTGAGCGGCTCCAAAGCGCTTTCAACCGGAACATTGGGGGCGGCCGAAGGGTCGGCGATGCGGAGGGCCGGATTGTGGGCCCAGCGGACGGCGTTGGCGATGACGCGCTGCACGTTGGCATCATGGTAGGTGGGGTAGGTTTCGTGCCCGGGGCGGAAGTAGAAGACATTGCCCGCGCCGCGCTTCCAGGTCGCGCCCGAGCGGAACACCTCGCCGCCCTGGAACCACGAGATGAAGACGGTTTCCAGCGGCTCGGGGATGCCGAAGGGTTCGCCATACATCTCTTCGGTTTCCAGTTCGAAGTGATC
>JAGPCN010000237.1 GCA_018058035.1 Fuscovulum sp. | reverse complement strand
TGCCCTTCAGTTCCTTCGAGGCCAGCGCCTCCCATGCCTTGCGGTCTGCCATCTCTCTCTCCGTTCCCTGCGGCCCGTGCCGCTTGGGGTTTTCCGCGCCCTGCCCTATATCGGGGGCATGAAGCACTTGAACCGCCGTCATTTCCTGGCCCTTGGGGCAATTGCCCCCCTGGCCATCGCCCCCGTGGTCGCCTTGGCCGAAACGACCCCGGACCTGTCACCAGTCCCGGCCAGCGCGGTGGTCGAGGCCGATCTTCTGTACCTGCGCCGCCCGGTCATCGTCTTTGCCGACAGCCCGGCAGACCCTGCCTTTGTCCGGCAGATGGAACTCTTGCAGCGCTACGCGGCCGACCTGGCCGCGCGCGATGTCATCCTGATCGTCGATACCGATCCCGGCACCCCGTCCGAACTGCGCCGCAAGCTGCGCCCGCGCGGGTTCAGCCTGGTGCTGATGGACAAGGACTGGAAGCCCTCGATCCGCAAGCCGCTGCCCTGGGAAGGGCGCGAGATCGTGAACTCGATCGACAAGATGCCGATCGCCCGGGCCGAGGCGCTGGAAAAGAACCCGGCCGGCCGGTAGCGCGCGGAGTTTTCGAAAACTCCGCACCGGAACCTTTGAAGGTTCCGGTCCGATTTCTTCAAAGAAATCGGTGCCCGGCCGGACCGGCGCGCCATCATTCGAACTCCATGATCACGTCATCGACCTTCAGGCTCGCCCCGGCGCTGGCCTTGATCTTCTTCACCACGCCCTTGCGCTCGGCCTTCAGGATGTTCTCCATCTTCATCGCCTCGACGGTGGCCAGCGCCTGTCCTTCCTGCACCTCCTGCCCCTCTTCCACCGCGATCTTCACCACCAGGCCCGGCATCGGGCACAGCAGGTATTTCGAGGTATCCGGCGGCGCCTTTTCCAGCATCAGCCCGGCCAGCGCATGCTGGCGCGGGGTGCGGACATGCACCTTCAGGTCGGCCCCGCGCAGCCGCATGCGGAAGCCCATCGGGATCTTGCCGACCTTGATCGCCATCTCCGCCGGCCCCACGCTCAGCCGCGCCAGCGGCTGGCCCGGCGTCCAGTCGGATTCCACCCGCAACTCGGTGCCATCGTCGAACCGCACGGTCGAGCCGCCGTGATCGGCCCGGATCCGCACCGGAAAGCTTTGGCCCTGCAGGGAAACCACCCAGTCGTCGCCGACCCGGCGTTCGTGGTTGTCCATCGTGCCCGAGATCTTGGTGCGGCGGATCTCGGCGACGCGGTTCATCGCGGCCGCGGCCGCGGCCACCCGGCGCAGGGTCTCGCCATCCAGCGTGGCGCCCTGAAAGCCCTCGGGGTATTCC
Source organism: Fuscovulum sp. (assembly GCA_018058035.1). GTDB lineage: Bacteria > Pseudomonadota > Alphaproteobacteria > Rhodobacterales > Rhodobacteraceae > Pseudogemmobacter. The sequence goes on along the minus strand of JAGPCN010000237.1, from coordinate 5,518 downwards.
TCGGCGATGAAGGCCGTGGTGATGTTGCCAGAGGTAAACCGCGGGTGATCCATCACCGCGCCGACGAAGGGCAGGTTGTGGCCGATGCCCTCGACCTCAAAGGTATCCAGCGCCAGCCGCATCTCTTCGATGGCATGGGCGCGATCCTTGCCCCAGGTGCAAAGCTTGGCGATCATCGGGTCGTAGAACATGCTGATCTCGCCGCCCTCGTAGACGCCGGTATCGTTCCTGACGATGCCGCCGCGGTCGGTTTTCCCCTCGACCGGAGGGCGATAGCGGGTCAGGCGCCCGATCGAGGGCAGGAAGTTGCGATAGGGGTCCTCGGCGTAAAGCCGGCTTTCCATCGCCCAGCCGTTGATCTTGAGGTCTTCCTGGCGGAACGGCAGCTTTTCGCCGTTCGCCACCCGGATCATCTGTTCGACCAGGTCGACGCCGGTGATCAGTTCGGTCACCGGATGTTCCACCTGCAACCGGGTGTTCATTTCCAGGAAATAGAAGTTGCGGTTGCCGTCGACGATGAATTCCACCGTGCCGGCGCTGGTATAACCCACGGCCTTGGCCAGCGCGCAGGCCTGTTCGCCCATCGCCTTGCGGGTGGCCTCGTCCAGGAAGGGGCTGGGTGCCTCTTCGATGACCTTCTGGTTCCGCCGCTGGATCGAGCATTCGCGTTCATGCAGGTAGACGCAGTTGCCGTGCTTGTCGGCCAGCACCTGGATCTCGATGTGGCGCGGCTGGGTGACGAATTTCTCGATGAAGATGCGGTCATCGCCGAAACTGGCCGCGGCCTCGTTCTTTGACGACTGGAATCCCTCGGCGGCCTCCTGGTCATTCCAGGCGATCCGCATGCCCTTGCCGCCGCCGCCGGCGCTGGCCTTGATCATCACCGGATAGCCGATCTCGCGGCTGATCTTCACCGCCTCGTCGGCATCCGCAATCAGGCCCATGTAGCCCGGAACCGTGCTGACGCCGGCCTCCATCGCGATCTTCTTCGAGGTGATCTTGTCGCCCATCGCCTCGATCGCCGGCGACGGCGGGCCGACGAAAACCACGCCCTCGCGTTCCAGCGCGGCGGCGAAATTCATGTTTTCGCTCAGGAACCCATAGCCCGGATGCACGGCTTCGGCCCCGGTCTTGCGGATCGCCTCAATGATCCTGTCGATCACGATGTAGCTTTGCGCTGCGGGCGGCGGGCCGATGTGGACCGCCTCGTCCGCCATCTCGACATGCAGCGCGTTGCGGTCGGCGTCGGAGTAGACGGCGACGGTCGCGATGCCCATCCGGCGGGCCGACTTGATCACGCGGCAGGCGATCTCGCCCCGGTTGGCGATCAGGATCTTCTTGAACATGGCTCCCCCATTGGTTGCCCGCGGCCGCAACAGGGGCGGGCGGAATGCAGAACGGGGCCGGCCGGGCGACAAGCCCGGGCGACCCCGCAGGTTTCAGGTCGGGCGCGCCCGCAGGCGCGGGTCAGCTCAGTAGCGCGGCTGGCAAGGCGGCAGGCCGATCTCGACGCCGCAGGTGGCAACGCCGGCCAGGCCACCGATGGCCGCGCCGGTAAGCATGTTTGCGTCCAGCGCATCGGCGACCAGCGCGCCGGCGGCAGCGCCGGCGACGCCGCGCGACGCCGGGTCCTGCATGCAGGCCGACAGCGGCAGGGTGAGAAGGGCAAAGACGATGAGCGTTCTGTGCATGTTTGACTGCCTCGGTTTGTGATTATCGTTGCCGCAGAATCTACCGCAAACCGCAGGAAATCAAAGCGCAATCTGACGTTGATCACGGCATCGGCAATCGCTGGCCGATGTTCGAAAAGGTGCGATCCGGCCTGGGACGGGCCGGATCGCAGGGTAGGGGAAGGGTAACAAGTGTGACATTGCGGGCCCTGCCAGGGCAGGCAAGCACCCGCCCCGAAAGACTGACCTGCGCCGCGAGTCGCTGCAAAGGGCAATTGCGCCGAAGGCAGGGCCTGCGCGGAGGAGTGCCGGAATGACAGGGGCTTGCGCGGAAACATGCCTAGTCCTCGTCCGCGCCCGGGTCGTCGATCGGAAATTCCGCGCCCTCTTCAAAGACTTCGGGAAAGGCCGCACGGGCGCGCGGCAGGTCGATGCGCAAGAGCGCCTCGTAGGAACAGGGGTCGAACGGGTCTTCGGCCGGCACCACCTCGCGCCCGAACAGCCAGGACAGACGCCCGGCGTCCAGGTTGCCACGCTCGAACGGGTCTTCGCCGAAATGGTGCCAGAGGGCGGCCAGAAAGACCTGGTCGGCCTTGCGGTCGACATGCTTGCGGTCCTTGAACCGCTCGCGCCGGATGATCCGCGTTGCGCCTTCCTTGACGTTGGCGCGGCGGATGGTGAATTGCAGGTCGGTGCCGGTCAGGCGCCCCGGAAAGCCGCGATGCTTCAGCATGATGCGCCCCGCAGGCTGCGGGCCACAAGTTGCGGCGATGGGGGAAGATGTGGCCGTGAGGTCAGCGCTGGCCGCAGGGCGCGGGTCTGGGCGGGACCGCCAAGGAACCCCCGGCGGACCCGCCCGGGAATCTTACTTGTACTTGCCGGTGTAGGTCGGCTCGACCGAGACGGGCTCGTCGACATAGACGACTTCGGCTTCTTTCTTCGCGCAGGCGGCCACGAAGCCGACAAGGGCCAGGGCCAGAACGATACGCATGCTCTTCTGCATCCTCTACTCCATATTTCTTGGGAGGTGGCGGGCGACATGCCCCCCGGCCCCCGATCCGAGGTAACGGCCGCTTGGGTTCGGCCTTCGTCAACAATAGCCCAGTTGTGCGGCGATTGACACGCTTGCCCGCCCAATTGCGCGGCCTGTGACTCGGATACATCAACCTCGGGGCCGATGTGCCTGATTTCAACCAGATATTGTGGCCGCATCACAGAAGCTCCCAGATGCAGGCGCCATCCTTGACGGAATAGGCCTCGAAGAATTGCACGGCGTCCGGCGCCGCTTCGCCGAAGGGGACGGCGCGATCGGCAAAGACGATGACGATCTGCTGCGGCTCCGGCACCATTCCGCCGATGATCGGCAGGGCATAGCTGTTGCACAGCGACTCCATGTCGGCGCTGGCATCCTCGCCCGCCGCAAGCCCCGGCACGACAAAGCGGAACCGCGCGGTCGCCCCCTCGACGCCGGGGGCGTTGGTGATCACGTCCAGCACCTGAACCTCGCGCCCCGAGGGCACGCTGACCGCCTGGTCCGCCCGCTCGTCCTCGCAGGCGCCGGCCGCCAGCAGGGTGCCGGCGGCAAGGGACAGGGCAAGGCGGGACCGGAGCACCATGGCTTACAGCGGGATGTTGTCGTGCTTTTTCCAGGGGTTGGCCAGCTTTTTGCCGCGCAGGGCGGCAAAGGCGCGGGCCACCCGGCGGCGCGTCGAATGCGGGCGGATCACCTCGTCGATGAAGCCGCGCTCGGCCGCGACGAAGGGGTTGGCGAAGCGGTCCTCGTAGTCGCGGGCCCGCTGGGCGATCTTGTCGCGGTCGCCCAGTTCGGCGCGATACAGGATCTCGGTCGCGCCCTTGGCCCCCATCACGGCGATCTCGGCGGTCGGCCAGGCATAGTTGAAATCGCCGCGCAGGTGCTTGGACGCCATCACGTCATAGGCCCCGCCATAGGCCTTGCGGGTGATCACCGTGACCTTGGGCACCGTCGCCTCGCCATAGGCGAACAGCAGCTTGGCGCCGTGCTTGATCACGCCGCCATATTCCTGCGCCGTGCCGGGAAGGAAGCCGGGCACATCGACAAAGGTCAGGATCGGGATTTCGAAGGCATCGCAGAAGCGGACGAAACGGGCGGCCTTGCGGCTGGCGTCGATGTCCAGGCAGCCGGCCAGCACCATCGGCTGGTTGGCGACGACGCCGGTGGTCTGGCCCTCGATCCGGACAAAGCCGGTGACGATGTTGGCGGCATAGTCGCGCTGGATTTCGTAGAAATCGCCCTCGTCCGCGACCTTGGCGATCAGCTCTTTCATGTCATAGGGCTGGTTCGGGTTGTCGGGGATCAGGGTGTCCAGGCTGGGCTCCACCCGCTGCGGATCGTCGAAGAACGGCCGGACGGGCGCCTTTTCGCGGTTGTTCAGCGGCAGGAAGTCGAACAGGCGGCGAATCTCGGCCAGCGCCTCGACGTCGTTTTCAAAGGCGCCATCGGCCACCGACGACTTGCGGGTGTGGGTGCTGGCGCCGCCCAGTTCTTCGGCCGTGACCTGTTCGTTGGTCACCGTCTTGACCACGTCGGGGCCGGTCACGAACATGTAGGAGCTGTCCTTCACCATGAAGATGAAGTCGGTCATCGCCGGCGAATAGACCGCGCCGCCGGCGCAGGGCCCCATGATCACGCTGATCTGCGGCACCACTCCGCTCGCCATGATGTTGCGCTGGAACACCTCGGCGTAGCCGGCCAGCGAGGCCACGCCTTCCTGGATGCGGGCGCCGCCGGAATCGTTCAGCCCGATCACCGGCGCGCCATTCTGCATCGCCATGTCCATGATCTTGCAGATCTTTTGTGCATGGGTTTCCGACAATGAGCCGCCAAAGACGGTGAAATCCTGCGAGAAGACATAGACCATGCGGCCGTTGATCGTGCCCCAGCCGGTGATCACGCCATCGCCCGCCGGGCGGTCGGCCTCCATCCCGAAATCGGTGCAACGGTGGCGGACGAACATGTCGAATTCCTCGAACGAGTTCTCGTCCAGCAGCAGTTCCACCCGCTCGCGCGCGGTCAGCTTGCCCTTGGCATGCTGCGCGGCCACGCGCCGTTCGCCGCCGCCAGCCCGCGCCGTCTCGCGCCGCGCTTCCAGTTCGGCCAGGATGTCTTTCATGGGTAGCCCTCCCCCAAGCGATTTCGGCGGACCATAGCGATCACGCCGCAGTGCGGAAAGCGGAATCGGGAAAATTTGCAAACCCTTGCCAGAGACATCTTCGCGAATTGCGATACTGCAAAGATTTGCCCGCGGTGCCGGGTCGGGCTATGTCGCCGGGCGACCCGCAGCGAGGTGAAAGATGCCGCAGATTCCCGTGCCCGTGCTGACCATCGGCCTGCTTGTGGCCTCGAACGTGTTCATGACCTTCGCCTGGTATGGCCACCTGAAGTACAAGACCGCGCCGCTGGTCACGGTCATCCTGGTCAGCTGGGGCATCGCCTTCTTCGAATACGTCCTGCAGGTGCCGGCGAACCGGATCGGGCACGGCCATTTCAGCGCCGCGCAGCTGAAGACCATCCAGGAGGTGATCACGCTGTCGGTCTTCGTGATCTTTTCCTGGGCCTACCTGAAAGAGCCGGTGACCTGGAACCACATCGTCGGCTTCGCCTTCATCGCCACCGGGGCCTGGTTCATCTTCACCAAATGGTCGTGAGGCCGGCCCCCCGGGGAATGGACATTCGCCGCCACCGGGCGTAGCCACGACGGATGACCCCTGCCCGCTTTCTTGACCGCAGCACGCCGCCGGTGCTGGCCACGCTGATCCTGATGGCCGGCCTGTCGGCGCTGACGATGAACATCTTCCTGCCCTCGCTG
>JAGPCN010000236.1 GCA_018058035.1 Fuscovulum sp. | reverse complement strand
ATCGACAGGCCAAGGCCGATGATGATGACCGAGACGTGCTGGTCATGCCCCGCGCCGGCCACCGCCAGCACGTTGTCCAGCGACATGGTGATGTCGGCCACCACGATCTGCATCGCGGCCTGGGCAAAGGTCTTGCGCGGCCCGCCGCCGGCCACGGTGCCGTCCAGGTTCAGGTCCTGCCCGGTCAGCGCCTCTTCGGCGCGCTCTTCGTCCTTGTGGCCCTCGCGCAGTTCGCGCCACATCTTCCAGCAGACCCAGAGCAGCAGGATGCCCCCCGCCAGCAACAGCCCCACGATGGCCAGAAGCTGCGTCGTGATCAGCGCAAAGCAGATGCGCATCACGGTGGCGGCGACGATGCCCAGCATGATCGCCTTGTTGCGCTGTTCCTTGGGCAGGCCGGCGGCGGCCAGGCCGATGACGATGGCATTGTCGCCGGCCAGCACCAGGTCGATCCCGATGACCTGCGCCAACGCCCCGAAATAATCGGCGGTGAAAAGTTCCATGTCGTCCCCTGACCTTGGTTCGCAGAGCGTCCCTTAGCCCCGCAGCCGCGCCGGATCAAGCCTGCGGCGGTTCTGCCCCCATGGCAGAGGAACCTGTCATGGGGCTGACATCGCGGGCTACAGCATGCCCGGCACGACCTGGTCGGGCGGGCGGTGGCCATCGGCGAAGGTCTTGATGTTGATGATGACCTTCTCGCCCATCTCGACCCGGCCCTCGATCGTGGCACTGCCCATGTGGGGCAGCAGGACGACGTTCGGCACCTCGCGCAGGCGGGGGTTGATCTCGGTGCCGTGTTCATAGACGTCCAGACCGGCGCCGGCCAGTTCGCCCGCCTGCAGCGCGCGCGTCAGGGCGTTTTCGTCGATCACCTCGCCGCGCGAGGTGTTCACCACCAGCGCGGTCGGCTTCATCAGCTTCAGCCGGCGCGCATTCAGCAGGTGAAAGGTCGACGGCGTGTGCGGGCAGTTGACCGAGACGATGTCCATCCGCGCCAGCATCTGGTCCAGGCTTTCCCAATAGGTCGCCTCAAGCTCGGCCTCGACCTCGGGGCGGTGGCGGCGGCGGTTGTGGTAATGCACCTGGCAGCCGAAGGCGCGGGCGCGGCGGGCGACGGCCATGCCGATGCGCCCCATGCCCAGGATGCCCAGCCGCTTGCCCGCCATGCGGTGGCCCAGGAAGGCCATCGGCGACCAGCCGTCCCATTTGCCGGCCTGCATGGTGGCCAGGCCCTCGGGGATGCGGCGGGTCACGGCCATGATCAGCGCCATCACCATGTCGGCGGTGTCTTCGGTGACCACGCCGGGGGTGTTCGACACCAGGATGCCGCGCTGCCGCGCCGTGGCGACGTCGATGTGGTCGAAACCGGCGCCGTAGTTGGCGATCAGTTTCAGCTTCGGCCCGGCGGAGGCGATCAGGCCGGCGTCAATCTGGTCGGTGATGGTGGGCACCAGCACATCGGCCCGCGCCATGGCGGCGGCCAGCTCTTCGCGCGACATCCGCGTGTCGGGGTCGCGCAACTCGACGTCGAACAGCTCTTTCAGGCGGGTCTCGACCGAGTCGGGCAAGCGTCGCGTGACGACAACACTCAGGCGCGGAGTTGGCATGGTTCTTCCCCAGGGGTCTTTCAAAGGCATCGCGTCTGGGGCAGAGTGGCGGGAAGCGGGGCGGTTCACAAGCCCCGGGTTGAGGCGAGTTCAGGCAAGGCGAACGGTTCCGGGGGCGGCGCAGGCCGCGCGGGGCCGGAAAGGGCGGTGTCATGCGGGTGTGGAAGATGGCGGTCGGCGCCGTGCTGGCCCTGGGGCTGGGCCTGGCGATGGGCTACGGCCTGGCCTTTGCGCAAGAGACGGCCGCCGCCGGGGCCGAGGTTGTGCCCGAGCTTGTTCCGGTGTCCAAGCCCGAGGTCAGTTGCCGCCCCGGGTTCGGCTGCGTGACCAACCTGCCGCTGCCCCGCTTTGTCAGCCTCAAGGGCGACGAGGGCAATGCGCGGCGCGGGCCGGGGCTGACGCATCGCATCGACTGGGTGTTCACCCGCCCGGGCATGCCGCTGATGATCACCGCCGAATACGAACACTGGCGCCGGGTCGAGGATCAGGACGGCGCCGGCGGCTGGGTGCATTACTCGCTGCTGTCGGGGGTGCGCAGCGTGATCGTGACGCTGGACATGGCCGAATTCCGCGATGCCCCCGACCTGCGCTCCGCCGTGGTGGCGCAGGCCGAGGTGGGGGTGATCGGGCGGGTGCTGGAATGCCAGCCCGACTGGTGCCGCATTTCTGCCGACGGGCAGAAGGGCTGGGTCGCAAAGACCGCGCTTTGGGGTGTGGCGGCGGGCGAAGCGATCGAATAGGCCGCTTGCGCGGGGGGCGATCCGGCGCTAGGTCCGCGGCCGAAGCGAAGGGCGGGCCATGGCGGACGATTCCACCAGATTGTCGGTATCGGCGGGGCTGGCCTCGGTCGCGGTGGCGGCCGTGCTGGTGGCGTTGAAGCTGTGGGCGATGGCGGCGACGGGCGCGCTGTCGATCGCGGCCTCGCTGGCCGACAGCGCGCTGGACCTGATGATGAGCCTGGCCGCCGCGGCGGCACTGGTCTATGCCGCCCGCCCGGCGGATGAGGACCACGCCTTTGGCCACACCTCGGCCGAGGATCTGGCGGCGCTGGCGCAGGCTGCGTTCATCCTGGTCTCGGCGGTGGTGATCGGGTGGGCGGCGGCGGCGCGGCTCTTGGCGCCAGAGCCGGCGCCGTTGGCTGCCGAGGGGCTGGGCATGGCGGTGATGGCGGTGTCGATCCTGCTGACGTTGGCGCTGGTGTGGTGGCAGGGCCGCGTGGCGCGGGCCACCGGCAGCCGCGTGGTGGCGGCCGACCGGCTGCATTACATGGGCGACCTGCTGCCGGGCCTGGGCGCCATTGCAGCGCTTTACGCCTCGTCCCGCTGGGGGCTGGCGAATGTCGATGTGGTGGTGGCGCTGGCGGCGGCGGCCGTGATGGTGCTGGGCGCCGCGGGTATCGGCAAGGGCGCCTTCGACGCGCTGATGGACCGCCGCGCCGACCCGGCAGTGATCGAGGGCATCGCGGCCATCGCCCGCGACTGGCCCGGTGTACATGGCTTTCACGACCTCAAGACGCGCACGGCGGGGCGGCGCATCTTCGTCAACCTGCACATCGAACTGGACGGCGACCAGAGCCTGCGGCAGGCCCACGACATCGGCGCCAGCCTGCGCCGGGCGATCCTGGCGCGCTATCCGCAGGCCGACGTCATCATCCACAAGGACGTCGCGCCCAAGGACGGCCTTCCGGGCACCTGAGGCGCGGCGGCGGGACAATATTTCTCCGCAGCCCGGTGGCGGGCCTTGCGGGAACGGGGCGGCGGCCCTAAGCGGGGGCACATGCGGCTGTTGTTTCTGGGCGACGTGATGGGCAAGGCGGGGCGCAAGGCGGTGGCCGAGCGGCTGCCCGGTCTGCGCACCGATTGGGGTCTGGATTTCGTCGTGGTCAACGGCGAGAACGCCACCGGCGGCATGGGCCTCTCGGGCGAGCACGCCCGGGGCCTGCTGGCCGCCGGCGCCGATGTGGTCACGCTGGGCGACCACGCCTTTGACCAGAAGGACATGAGCGCCTTTCTGGAAACCGAGCCGCGGGTGCTGCGGCCGATCAACTGGTCGAAGCTGGCCCCCGGCCATGGCGCCCGGGTCTACGAGGCAGGCAGCGGGCGGCGGGTGCTGGTGGCGCAGGTGCTGGGCCGGGTGTTCATGAAGCAGCCCTTCGACGACCCGTTCAGCGCCATCGACCCGGTGCTGAAGACGCACCGCCTGGGCGTGGCCGTTCAGGCCGCCATCGTCGACATCCATGCCGAGGCGACCAGCGAAAAGATGGGCATGGGCCATTGGTGCGACGGGCAGGCCAGCCTTGTCGTCGGCACGCATACCCATGTGCCCACCGGCGACGCGCAGATCCTGAAGGGCGGCACCGCCTATCTGACCGATGCGGGGATGTGCGGCGATTACGACAGCGTGATCGGGATGGAAAAGCTGGAACCGATGCGCCGCTTTGTCACCGGCATGGTGCAGGGCCGGTTTGAACCTGCGGGCGGCGAGGCCACGCTGTCGGGCGTTTTCGTCGAGACCGACGACCGCACCGGGCTGGCGCAGCGGGTGGTGATGGTGCGGGTGGGTGGCCGGTTGCAGGGATCGGCGCCGTGACGCTGGCCGAAGGGGTTGCGGGCCGGGCTCCGGGGCGCTGGACCCTGGTCGCCATCGTGATTGCGGTGGGCATCGGCTGGGGCTCCAGCCACGCGACCGGCAAGATGGCGACCGAGACCGGGCACGGCGCCTTTGGCATCATGTTCTGGCAGCTGGTGATCTGCACCGTGCTGCTGGGTGCGTTGAGCCTGTCGCGGGGCAAGGGGCTGGTCTTCACCCCGGCCGCCTGGCGGTTCTATGTGGTCGTGGCGCTGATGGGCACGATCATCCCGAATTTCACCTTCTACAGCGCGGTGGTGCATCTGCCGGCGGGGCTGATGTCGATCATCATCGCGCTGATCCCGATGCTGTCGCTGCCGATGGCGGTGGCGGTGGGGATCGACCGGTTTTCGGCCGGGCGGCTGGCGGGGCTGGGGTTGGGGCTGGCGGGCGTGGCGATGATCGCGGCGCCGGGCGGAGGCGGGCTGCCGCAGGGCGTGTCGCTGGGCTGGCTGGCGGTCGCAGTGGTGGGCCCGCTGTTCTACGCGATGGAGGCGACCTTCGTCGCCAGGTCGGGCACGGCGGGGATGGATGCGGTACAGGCGATGTTCGGCGCCTCGCTGGTGGGAATGCTGATCTGCCTGCCGATCCTGGCGGTGACGGGGCAGGGCTTCGTGCCCGGCTGGCCGTTCGGGCGGGCGGACTGGGCGTTGGTCGTGATGTCGGCCAGCCATGCGGTGCTGTACGCCACCTATGTCTGGCTGGCGATGACGGCGGGGGCGGTCTTTGCCGCCCAGACCAGCTATATCGTGACCGGATCGGGCGTTCCCTGGGCGATGCTGTTGCTGGGCGAACGGTTTTCGCCGGTGGTGTGGGTGGCGCTTGTGGTGATGTTGGCCGGTGTGGCATTGGTTCAGCCACGGCAACAGGCGGCATGAGGGGCGGATGTTCGGTCTGACGGTTCCGGCAGAGGCGATGCCCTGGGTGGCGCTGGCCATCCTTGCGGTGATGTTCGTGCTGTTCGTGGCCGAAGTCATGCCGGTCGAGGTGACCGCCATTGGCGGGGCGGCGACGATGATCCTGATCGGCATCCTGCCGCTGAAGGAGGCGACGGCGGTGCTGTCGAACAGCGCCCCCTGGACCATCGCGCTGATGTTCCTGGTGATGGGCGGGCTGGTGCGCACCGGCGCGGTCGAGATGGTCATCCGTGCCGCCGAACGCCATGTCGAGGGGCGGCCGAAGCTGACCATCGTGGTGCTGTTCGGCTTTGTCGCCGTGGCCAGTGCCTTCATGAACAACACGCCGCTGGTGGCGGTGATGATCCCGGTGGTGATGCAGATCGCGGTCAAGATCGGCACGGCGCCGTCCAAGCTGCTGATCCCGCTCAGTCACATGACGGTGCTTGGGGGGATGCTGACGCTGATCGGCACCTCGACCAACCTGCTGGTCGACGGGGTGGCGGTGAAGGAGGGGCTGGAGCATTTCGGCCTGTTCGAGATCGCGCCGCTGGGTATTGCGGTGACCATCGCGGGGGGCCTCTACATCATGCTGATCGGGCGGCACCTGTTGCCGGTGCGGCAGTCGATGGGCACGCTGCTGGGCGACCGCAAGAAGATGAAATATTTCACCGAGGTCGCCATTCCCGAGGGCAGCCCGCTGATCGGGCAGGCCCCGCAGGACGTGGACCTGTTCCGCCGCGACGGCGTACGGCTGATCGACGTCTTGCGCGGCGATGCCTCGCTGCGTCGCGACCTGGCGCCGGTGCGGCTGGAGGCGGGCGACCGCGTGGTGCTGCGAACCGAGATGACCGAGCTTCTGGGCCTGCAAAAGCGCAAGGACGTGCATACCGTCGACAAGCTGTCGTCTGTCAAGACCGAGACGGTCGAGGTGCTGATCGGCCCCGGCTGCCGGATGGAGGGGCAGCGTCTGGGTGACCTGCGGCTGCGGCGTCGCTATGGCGTCTACCCGATCGCGGCGCACCGGCGGAACCAGAACATCGGCCGCCAGCTGGACGACCTGGTGGTGCGGGTGGGCGACACGCTTCTGCTGGAAGGCGCCATCGAGGACATCCAGCGGCTGGCCGCCGACATGGACCTGGTGGATATCACCCGCCCCTCGATCAAGCCGTTCCGCCGCGCCAAGGCCCCCATCGCCATCGCCGCGCTGCTGTCCATCGTGGTGCTGTCGGCGCTGGACCTGGCGCCGATCCAGGCGCTGGCCTTCCTGGCGGTGGCGGTGATCCTGGTCACCCATTGCGTCGATAGCGACGAGGCGTTCAGCTTCATCGACGGACGCCTGCTGGCGATGATCTTCGCCATGCTGGCGGTGGGCGAGGGGCTGGACCGGTCGGGCGCGGTCGAGATGATCGTGGGCGGCGTAGCGCCCTGGCTGACCGGGTTGCCGCCGTTCCTGCTGATCCTGGCGGTCTATTTCATCGGGCTGGTGCTGACCGAGTTCCTGTCGAACAACGCGGTGGCGGTGATCTACACGCCGATCGCCATCGAACTGGCGCAAAGCCTGGGCCATGACCCGCGGCCCTTCGTGGTGACCGTCATGTTCTCGGCCACCTTGGCCTTTGCCACCCCCATCGGCTACCAGACCAACATGATGGTCTATGGTCCCGGCGGCTATCGGTTCTCGGACTTTACCAAGGTCGGGGTGCCGCTGAACATCATCGTGATGCTGGTGGC
>JAGPCN010000235.1 GCA_018058035.1 Fuscovulum sp. | reverse complement strand
GCTCAGTTCCGGATGATGTTGTGTTCGGGGCCGAAGGGGAAGCCGGTGATGTTCTCGGCGCCCGTTTCGGTCACGATCAGGATGTCATGCTCGCGGTAGCCGCCGGCGCCGGGCATGCCTTCGGGCAGCATCACCATCGGCTCCATCGACACCACCATGCCGGGCCTCAGCTCGGTTTCGATGTCCTCGCGCAGCTCCACCCCTGCCTCGCGGCCGTAGTAGTGCGACAGCACGCCGAACGAGTGGCCGTAGCCAAAGCTGCGGTACTTCAGCAGGTCCCACTGGCGGTACATGCCGTTCAGCTCCAGCGCGATCTCGTTGCACTTGGCGCCGGGCTTGATCAGCTCCAGCCCGCGGCGGTGGACGGCCACGTTCTTTTCCCAGATATCCAGGCTGGCGTCATCGACGCTGTCGCAGAACAGTGTGCGTTCCAGCGCGGTATAATAGCCGAAGATCATCGGGAAGGTGTTCAGCGACAGGATCTCGCCCGACTTGATCTTCTTGTTCGTCACCGGGTTATGCGCGCCGTCGGTGTTGATACCCGACTGGAACCAGGTCCAGGTGTCCATCAGTTCGACGAAGGGGAAGGATTTGGCGATCTCGCGGATCATCGCGTTGGTGCTGGCGATGGCGACCTCATGTTCCGGCACGCCCGCCGCCACGGCACCCGCCACGGCCCAGCCGCCGACGTCGCAGATGCGTGCGCTTTCGCGGATCAGCTTGTGTTCCTCGGCCGACTTGATCGAGCGCATCCACATCGAGGGCTGGGCGATGTCGACAAACTCCACCCCCGGCAGCGCCGCTTCCAGCGCGTTGCGGTAGTCCAGGTTCACATGGTCGAACTCGATCCCCAGCCGCTTGACGCCGGGGGTCAGCTGGCGCACCGCGCGGTAGAAGTTGTCGCGCCGCCAGTCCGTGTAGGTGACGTTGTTGCCGAAGCTGCGCCGCCAGGGCTGGCCGCCGTCGATCCCGGCCGAAATGGTGGTGGCCGCGTCCTGCGTGATCACCATGCCGTACTTGCGGCCAAAGTAGCAGTACAGCCAGCCGGAATAGTAGTTGATGCAGTGGTAGCTGGTGAACAGCGCCGCATCGACATTGTTCGCGGCCATCCAGCCGCGCACGTCATCCTGACGGCGCTTCATCTCGGCATCCGAGAAGGGCGAGAAATCCTTGTCGCCGTTGTGCCATTCCATCACATGCAGCATGTCTTCAGTCATCGGATTCCCCATCTAGTGGCCAAAAGTTTCTGAGGCCGACCTTATCGCCATGGGGGAAGAGCCAGAAATTTGTTCTAGAAATCCGTTCATTTGCGCCGGTTTTGCCAGGCCCGGCCCGGATTGGCCGCGGCCGGGCCTGCCGGCGCCGGTTCAGGCCGGGTTCAGATGCACTCGGCCCCGTCGATCACCAGCGCGTGCCCCGTCATGAAGGCGGACCGGTCCGAGGCCAGGAAGACGATGCCCTGGGCAATCTCTTCCGGCGTGCCCCAGCGGCCCATCGGGATGCTTTGGGCGACATAGTCCTCAAGCGCGCGGCGGCCGCCCATCTGGTGCTGGAACCCGTCGTTGAACGGCGTGTCGACAAAGCCCGGGCAGAGCGCGTTGCAGCGGACGTTGTGGCGGGCATAGTCAACCGCCATCTGCCGGGTCATCGCGATGACGGCATGCTTGGTCGTGGCATAGGCGATCATCGCGCGGTCGTACTGCACCCCCGAATTGGACGCGGTGATGATGATCGACCCCCTGCGCTGCGCCGTCATCACCGGCATCGCCGCCCGCGCCGCCACGAAATGCGAACGGACGTTCAGCTGCCAGGATCGGTCCATGTCGTCGGGCGTCACGTCCTCCAGCCGCCCGGGGATCTGGATGCCGGCATGCGAATGCAGCACGTCCAGCCGCCCGTGGCGCGCGGCGGCGCCGGCGATCTCGGCGGTCAGGGCCGCGTCGTCGCTGACGTCCAGCCGGCGGGCCTCGGCCCGGCCACCGGCCGCGGCGATCTCGGCGGCAACGGCCTGGGCGCGGCCGCCGTCGCGATCGGTCACCACGACCACCGCGCCCTCGGCCGCCATGGCCAGCGCCCCGGCCCGGCCGATGCCCGAGCCCGCCCCGGTCACGAAGGCCACGCGCCCGCCCAGCACCCCGTCGCTCATCCCGCCCTCCGCCCGCGTTGCAGGATGGCTTGCGCCGCGACCAGCATCAGCAGCGACACCGCCAGAACCATCGTGCCGATGGCGTTGATCTCGGGTGTCACCCCCCGGCGGATCGACGAGAACACATAGACCGGCAGCGTGGTCTGCGACCCGGCGACAAAGAAGGCGATGATGAAATCGTCGAAGCTGAAGGTGAAGGCCAGCAGGAACCCGGCCAGGATGCCCGGGAAGATCTGGGGCAGCGTCACCTGGCGGAAGGTGCCCCAGGGCGTGGCGCCCAGGTCGGCCGAGGCCTCGATCAGGCTGCGGTCCATGCCCGCCATTCGTGCGCGAACGATGATGATGACCAGCGCCATGGAAAAGAGCCCATGCGCCGCGATCAGCGAGCCATAGCCCAGCGACAGCTGCGGCGCGGCCTCGGCCACCGGCCAAAGCGCCGCCAAGAGCGGGTTCAGCCAGTCGAACAGCGTCACCAGCGCGATCAGCGTGGCAATCCCGATGACGATGCCGGGGACCATCACCGCGATGTAGATCAGCGCGTCGAAAGCCAGCCGCAGCCGGCCCCGAACCGATTGCAGCGCCATGGCCGCCATGGTGCCGAACAGCGTGGCCAGCACGGCGGAACTGGCCGCCACGGTCAGGCTGGTGGTCAGCGCATCCACCACAAAGGGGTTGGTCAGCGCCTTGCCGTACCATTGCGCGGAAAAGCCCTGGAACTGCGACGCATGCCGCCCGGCGTTGAAGCTGAAGAGCGCGATCACCCCGATCGGGAGGTAAAGGAACAGGTAGACGGCCAGGGCATAGATCCGCATCGCCCGCCCCTACATCAACGACACGTCGTCGCGCCCGCCGGCCCAGCGGCGGGTCGCGCGCAGATAGGCCGCGACGGTGACCAGCATGACCAGTACCAGCGCCACCGCCACGGCGGCCCCGAACGGCCAGTTGCGCGATTGCAGGAACAGGTCCACCAGCGCGTTGCCGATGAAAAAGACCTTGCCGCCCCCAAGCATGGCGGGGATCAGGAACTCGCCCATCAAGAGGATGAAGACCAGCATGCAACCAGTGGCCACGCCCGGCATCGACAGGGGCAGCGTCACCTGCAGAAAGCTGCGCCAGGGCGGGCTGCCCAGGTCGGACGAGGCTTCGAGCAGCCGCTTGTCCAGCCTCTCCAGGGCGACATAGATCGGAAACACCATCAGCGGCAGATAGCCGTAGACGATGCCGACCAGCACCGCGAAGGGCGTGTTGATCAGCCGCGGGTTGCCAAGGCCAAGTGCGTTCAACAGCGAAGGGATGCCCTGCCCGCCCAGAAGGTAGATCCAGGCGTAGCTGCGGATCAGGATCGAGGTCCAGAACGGCACGATCACCAGGATCAGCAGAACCGTGCGCCAGCGGTCCGAGGCGCGCAGCGCCAGGAAATAGGCCAGCGGATAGGCGATCAGCAGGCAGGCCAGCGTGCCCACCGGCGCCAGGACCAGGGTGTTCCGGAACGCCGTCCAGCGCGCCCCCAGGTTGGCGAAGTTTTCCAGTGTAAAGGCGGGGACGTAACCGCCCGCCGCCCCGCGTTCGCCAAAGGCAAAGACAAAGGCGACGATCAGCGGCAGGACCAGCATGCACAGGAACCAGGCCCCGGCGGGGGCCAGGAACAGCCAGGTGCGCAGGTCCTGCCGCTGCATGCGCTTACGCCGACTTGAAGCGCGCCATCAGCTCGGCGCGGTTGGGGTCGGTCAGCGTGACGGCGGCGCCGAACTCCAGCGCGTTCAGCAGCTCTTGCGCCGGATACATGATCGGGTCGTTCAGCATCTCGGGCGGCAGGATCGCGTTCACCCGCGCGTCGGCCACCGGATAGCCGTGGAAGGCCACTTCCTTGGCGTTCACCTCGGGGTTCAAGAGGAAGTTCAAGAGCGCATAGGCCGCGTCCCGGTGCGGGGCACCCTTCGGGATGGCGAAGAAGTCGCTCCACAGCTCGCCGCCCTCCTTGCCCAGGATATACTCGATCTCGGGCATGTCCCGGTTCAGCTGCTTGCCGTCGCCAGTCCAGGCAATCGACATCCAGGCATCCCCCGACCGCATCGAAGGCTGGTAGTCCGAGTTGATCGCAAACAGGTGCGGCTTCACTTCCAGCAGCAGCTTCTCGGCGTCGGCCAGTTCCTTCGGGTCGATCGAGTTGAACGAATATCCGAAGTATTTCAGCGCGTTGCCGATGGTGGTCAGCTGATAGTCATGCACCATGGTGCGGCCCGAGAATTCGGCCCTGGTCATGTCCCAGAATTCCTTCCAGGAGGTGGGCTTGGCCAGGCTGCCCAGCTGGCCGGTGTTGACCACAAAGCCCGTGGTGCCCCAGTTGCGCGGCACGGCATAGACCACGCCGTTCACCGTGCCCGCATCGGCAAAGCGCGCGTCAAAGCTGGCCGGGTCGTAGTTCGGGATCTTCGACAGGTCGAGGGGTTCGATCAGGTCCTGCTCGACATAGGTGGTGATCGTGTAGTTCGTCGGCACGAACACGTCCCAGCCCGAGCCCCCGGCCTGCAGCTTGGCCAGCATCTCTTCGTTCGAGCCGAAGACGTTCAGGTCGACCGCCGCGCCGGTCTCGGCGGTGAAGGCGTCGAAGTTGGCCGGGTCGTGATAGTTCGGCCAGCTGGCCACCACCACGCGGTCGCCGATCGTCCCCTGGGCATGGGCGGCCGAGCGCAGGCCCGGCACGGCCGCGCCCAGGACGCTGGTCGCCAGCCCCAGGCCGGTCACGCCCAGGAAATGCCGCCGCGTCACCGAGCCTTTCTTGTAGCGCAACAGCTCTTCGATGAACTTTTCGCGGGTCAGGAGGTCTTTCCGGTCTGTCATGGTCATTCTCCCAGTTGGTTCTTGGTGTCGTTCAGTCATCCGCCAGGATCAGCGCCGCCCCGTCCGGCCAAGAGGCATGGGCCGCATCGCCGGGCTCGAACCCGCCCTCGGCCGCCTCGGCCTGGCGCGACACCAGCACCAGGAATTCGCCAAGGTCGGAGTGGCGGACCAGGTATTCGGTATGCTCGCCCAGGAAGATGCGGTTGATCACGCTGACCGACAGCCCGCCGGCCTTTCGCGACAGGGCGATCTGTTCGGGGCGCAGGCTGGCCGTGGCCGAAGCGCCCGCCGCGATCTCGACCGGAGCGGTGCCGGTGATGCCGTGGCCCCCGGCGGCGGCCAGAGCGGTGCGGCCCGCGGCGGAGGCGGTGACACGGCCGGGGAAGAAGTTCGATTTCCCCACGAAGTCCGCGACATAGCGGCTGGCGGGCCAGTCGTACAGGTCGCGGGGGCTGCCCACCTGCACGATCCGCCCGCCGCGCATGATGCAGATGCGGTCCGACATCGACAGCGCCTCTTCCTGGTCGTGGGTGACCAGGATGAAGGTGATGCCCAACTGGCGCTGCAGGGTCTGCAATTCGATCTGCATGTCGCGACGCAGCTTCTTGTCCAGCGCGGCCATCGGTTCGTCCAGCAGCAAGAGCTTGGGCTGGTTGACGATGGCGCGGGCCAGCGCCACGCGCTGTTGCTGGCCGCCCGACATTTCCCAGATCCGGCGCGGGCCAAAGCCGGGCAGGCGCACCGTCTCAAGCGCCTGATCCACCGCACGGGCGATCTCGGCTGCGGGCGGCTGCGGACGGCGCTGGCGCAGGCCATAGGCGATGTTCTGCGCCACGGTCAGATGCGGAAACAGCGCATAGTGCTGGAACACCATGTTCACCGGCCGGCGGTGCGGCGGCACCTCGTTCACCCGCTGCCCGTCCAGCAGGATATCGCCCGAGGTCGGACTTTCAAAGCCGGCCAGCATCCGCAGCGCCGTGGTCTTGCCGCAGCCCGAGGGGCCAAGAAAGGACAGGAACTCGCCCCGCCGGATCGACAGGGTCAGCCCCTGGGCCGCAACGACCGCCCCGTAATGCTTGCTGGCGTCACGCAGTTCGGCAATCGGCGCGGGTCCGGCGGGGTCGGAAGGTTCCAGGTTGCTTTCCATCACATGCTGTATATGCCTTGATCCACGAGTCAGCGTAGAAATCACCTTGTTCGATGTATATACCACAAATTGCATATCTGGCTGGCGAATGGGGGCAGGATGGATAGGGCCGGCCTCATGTCGCGCACCGGCGCGGTGATCGCAACCCTGGGGCAAGAGGGCTTTGCCCCCGCCCTGACGCGGCTGTTGCAGTCTGTCGCCCCCTATACCTACACGGTGGTCTTCGGCTATGGCGGCGCGGCCCGGCCGCTGGACCTTTACGACGATTTCCCCGCCTCGAACCGGCGAGTCTTCGTGACCGACTACCAGGAAGGCCCCTATCTGCTGGATCCGTTCTACCTTGGGGTGATGCGGCCGGTGGCGGCGGGGCTGTACCGGATGCGCGACCTGGCGCCCGACCGCTTCTATCAGGGCGAATACTTCCGCAACTACTATGTCCAGACCGGCCTGGCCGAAGAGATCGGCTTTTTCGTCGACGTTCCGCCGGGGGCGACGGTGGTGCTGTCGCTGATGCGCGACGAGCGGCCGTTCTCGCTGCGCGAGATGAAATCGCTGGAAGAGCTGCGCCCGGTGGTCGAGGCCAGCATCCGCCGGCACTGGGCCGACCTGCCCGCGCGGCTGGACCTGGCGGCGCAGGGCCGGCGCGGCCCTGTCCTTGAGACCGAACTGGACCGGTCGTTCCAGGGCTTTGGCGACGGCCTGCTGACCGCGCGCGAACGCGAGATCGTGGAGCAT
>JAGPCN010000234.1 GCA_018058035.1 Fuscovulum sp. | reverse complement strand
CGGATCGGGACCAGGCCGTCGGCGCCGCTTTCGTCCAGCCGGACGAACAGGCCGAACCGCTGCACGCCCGAGACCCGCCCGGTGAAGGTGGCCCCCACCCGGTCCGACAGCCAGGCCGCCAGGTAGCGGTCGATGGTGTCGCGCTCGGCCGCCATGCTGCGGCGCTCGGCGTCCGAGATCAGCTTGCCGGTCTCGCCCAGGTTCTCGATGTCGGCGGGCGACAGGCCATCGTCGCCCCAGCCATGGCCGCGGATCAGCGCCCGGTGCACGATCAGGTCGGAATAGCGCCGGATCGGGCTAGTGAAATGCGCATAATCGCGCAGGGCCAGGCCAAAATGGCCGAAGTTGCGCGGGTCGTAATAGGCCTGCGTCATGCTGCGCAGCGTGGTGATGTTCAGAAGCTCGTCAAAGTCGCTGCCCTCGGCCTGGGCCAGGAGCCGGTTCAGGTGCGCGGTCTTCAGCACCTGGCCCTTGGCCAGGGTGAAGCCGCTGGCCTCGGCCACCTCGCGCAGGGCATCCAGCTTTTCGGGGCTGGGCTCTTCATGCACGCGGTACAAGAGCGGCTGCTTCAGGCGCTGCAACTCTTCGGCGGCGGCCACGTTGGCCAGCACCATGAACTCCTCGATCAGCCGGTGGGCGTCGAGGCGTTCCTTGAAGTCGACCGAAACCACCTTGCCGTCATCCGACAGCACGATCTGGCGCTCCGGCAGGTCCAGGTTCAACGGCTGTCGCGCCTCGCGTGCCATCAGCAGGGCGCGAAAGGCGGCGTAGAGCGGCTTCAGGATGCTGTCGACCAGCGGCGCGGTGCGGTCGTCGGGGGCGCCGTCGACGGCGCGCTGGACCTGGCCGTATTCCAGCGAGGCGCGGCTGCGCATCAACCCGCGGTGAAAGCGGTGGCTGATCTTGCGGCCCTGCGCGTCGATGCGGATGCGCACGGCCAGGCAGGGCCGGTCGGCGTGATCGTGCAGGGAACACAGATCGCCCGAAAGAATGTCGGGCAGCATCGGCACCACCCGGTCGGGGAAGTAGGTGGAGTTGCCGCGCCGCCGCGCCTCGCGGTCCAGCGCGCGGCCGGGGCGGACGTAATGGGCGACATCGGCGATGGCGACCCACAGCACATGGCCGCCAGGGTTGCCCGTCTCGGTATCGGCCTGGGCAAAGACGGCATCGTCGCGGTCGCGGGCATCGGCGGGGTCGATGGTGACCAGCGGGATGTCGCGCAGATCCTCGCGGTTGGCCATCGAGACCTGGCGGGGGGCGTCGGCCTCGGCCATCGCGGCATCGGGGAACTGATCGGGAATGCCATGCTGGTGGATCGCGATCAGCGATACGGCGCGCGGGCCGGTGGGGTCGCCCAGCCGGTCGGTGATGCGGGCCTGCGGCAGGCCCAGGCGACGGTTGCCGACAGCCTCGGCCTCGACCAGCTCGCCATCACGGGCGCCAAGGTCGCTGTCGGCGCTGACACGCCATTCCTTGTCCTGGCCCTTGTCGATGGGCAGGATGCGGCCGCCCTCGCTGCCTTTGCGGAAGACACCCAGAACCTTCAGCGGGTTCGCGCCGATCCGCCGGATCAGCCGCGCCTCCCAGACGTAGTCATCAAGATCCACCCTGGCCAGCCGCGCCAGGATGCGGTCGCCCTCGGCCAGCGCCGGATCGCCCTTTTTCGGGATCACCAGGATGCGGCCGGAGTCCGCGTCGACACCCTCCTCCATCGGCTCGGCGAACAGGTCGCCCGCCGCGTCGGGCTTGAGCACCCGCAGCAGGGCGACGGGCGGCAATTCGCCCTTCGGGCGGAACCGGCGGGCGGATTTCGTGACCGTCCCCTCGTCTTCCAGTTCGTGCAAAAGCCTGCGCAACTCGGCGCGGGCATCGCCTTTCAGGCCGAAGGCCTTGGCGATGTCACGCTTGGACGTGAGGCCGGGGTTTTCGGCGATCCACTGACGGATCTGGTCCTTGGAGGGAAGCGGGTTCATGCCCAAGCCCTAGCATGGCCGAACCTGCGCGGGAACCCGGACGGTGAAGCAATTGCGCGCCTTGCGGCGCAAGCCTTTTGTCTCGCCTCTGCGCGCGAAGAGTGCGCGCAACCGGCTCGGACGATGGGTATTTGGACCGGACTGAAGGCTGGCCCTTCATTCCGGGGAAAATACCCTCGGGGGGTTCGGGGGGCGAAGCGCCCCCGACGAGCGACGCCAGCCCCGGGCACACCGCCAGCCACCACCATATGACCTGCGGCGGCAGCCGCGCAATTGCTTCACCGTTGCGGCAGGTCCAGCACCATGTCGCGGTGCGGGATGCCGGCATCCAGGTATTCCGGCCCGGTCGCCACGAAGCCCAGCCGTTCATAGAAGCCCAGCGCATGGGTCTGGGCGCCCAGCTTCACCCGCCGCACCCCTGCGATGCCAGAGAATTCCGCCACGGCCGCCCGCATCAGCGCGGCGCCCAGGCCAAGGCCTCGCGCCGTGCGCAGCACGCAGACCCGGCCGACCTTGCCGGTCTCGCCCTGCACCAGAAGCCGGGCAGAGCCGACCGGCTGTCCGTCCAGCTGCGCCAGTAGGTGGATCGCCTGATCGTCCAGGTCGTCGACCTCGTCGGCCTCGCTGACGCCCTGTTCCTCGATGAAGACCACTCGGCGCAGCCAGCGGCAGGTGGCGATGTCGCGGGTCGGCGCGATCTCGATCATGCGAAATAGTCCCGCAGGATGCGGCCGTAGATCGCCTTCAGCTGGCCGATCTGCGCCACTTCGACCCGTTCGTCGACCTGGTGCATGGTGCGGCCGACCAGCCCGTATTCCACCACCGGGCAATGCGCCTTGACGAAGCGCGCGTCCGAGGTGCCGCCCGAAGTGGAGTAGACCGGCCTAACCCCCGTCTCGGCCTGCACCGCCTGCCGCACCAGGTCCGAGAACTCGCCCGGCGGGGTCAGGAAGCTTTCGCCCGATATCTGCACCCTCATCTCTATCCTGACTCCGGTTTCGGCCTGCACCGCCTGGGCGTGGCCGCGCAGCCAGTCGGTCAGCGAGGCGCCGGAATGGGTGTCGTTGAAGCGGATGTTCACCGTGGCCTGGCCCTTCGCGGGGATCACGTTGGTCGCCGGGTTGCCGCAGTCGATCGTGGTGATCGCCAGCGTCGAGGCATCGAAATGCGCCGTGCCTTCGTCCAGCGGCTGCGCCTCAAGCCGGGCCAGCAGCGCCACCAGCGCGCTCATCGGGTTCCTGGCCCGGTGCGGATAGGCGGAATGGCCCTGTACCCCGGTCGCAGTGAACCAGCAGGTCATCGAGCCGCGCCGGCCGATCTTCATCATCTCGCCCATGCGGTCCGGGCAAGTGGGTTCGCCGACCAGGCAATGCGTCATCCGCTCGCCCGTCCCGGCCATCCAGTCCAGCAGGGCCACGGTGCCATGCTCGGCATCGCCCTCTTCGTCGCCGGTGATCGCCAGGATCACCGCGCCGTCGGGCGGCGTCTGGCGCACGAAATCCACCGCCGCCGCGGCAAAGGCCGCCACGCCCGACTTCATGTCGGTCGTGCCGCGGCCGTACATCCAGCCGTCCACCACCGCCGCGCCGAACGGGTCCTGCGTCCAGGCCGCCGCGTCGCCCACCGGAACCACATCGGTATGCCCGTTGAAGCCGAAGCTGCGGTTCGCACCCCTGGCCCCCCAGCGGGCGAACAGGTTGGGCACGCCGCCGCGATCGACCCGCGTGCAGGCGAACCCTGCGCCCGTCAGCAACCGCTCCAGCACCTGCAACGCGCCGCCCTCTTCTGGCGTGACCGAGGGGCACCGCACCAGTTCGGCGGTCAGCGCGACGGGGTCCACGGGGTCATGCGGCATCGTCATCCTCCATTTGTCCCTTTTCCTAGTGAACCCTGCGCCGTCCCGCAACGCCCCGCTGTGGCCGCCGCGACACCCGGCCCCGCGACCCTGCCGCAAGACGGGTGACAACCCGGACAATTCGCCTTAACCTTTCTCCAACAACAACGTCCCCGAGGCAGGACGAACGCCGGGCCAACGCGCCCGACCCGAGCAGGAAGCAGACCGGCACCCCGCGAACCAGGGGCCGCAAGCGGCGTTCATCCCGACCCAAGGGGCAGGGCGGGGCAGAGGCATGGCGACAGGCGCCGAGCTTGGCTACAACATCAACGCGACCGCGTTGCAGATGGCCAACACCATCTTTGGCAACGGCACCACCGTGGTGGGCGCCAGCTATACCGGGCCGGCCAGTTCGTCGGCGATCTATACCAACGGCCAGCTTGCGCCCGGCGTCACGCCCTCGACCAGCGGGGTGATCCTGGGCACCGGCGACGTGCGGTCCTTCACCCAATCGTCGGGCGATCCGAACCGGTCCACCCAGACCAGCACGGATACCTCGGGCGTGAACAACAACACGCTGTTCAACGCGGTGGCGGGCGCGCGCACCTATGACGCGGTCTGGATGGATGTCGACTTCATCCCCACCGGCGACGTGATGACGATGAACTTCGTCTTCTCGTCCGAGGAATACCCCGAATACGTCAATTCGAACTTCAACGACATCCTCGGCGTCTGGATCAACGGGCAATACGTTCCGATCACCGTGGGCGACGGCACCACGGCGATCAACAACATCAACCCGCTGACCGAACCCAACCTGTTCAAGCCGAACACGGGCGACCAGTACAACACCGAGATGGACGGCTTTACCCTGACGCTGAAGCTGACCATCCCGGTCAATCCCGGGGTGGTGAACTCGATCCGGATCGGCATCGCCGACGTAGGCGACGCGCAATACGATTCCAACGTGCTGATCGCCGCCGACAGCGTGCAGACCCAGCTGGTCGCGCTTGACGACACGCAAACCCTGATCCCGACCGGATCGAAAACGCTGAACGTGCTGCAAAACGACGTTCACCTGCCCGGCGCTACCCTGGTCATCACCCACCTTAACGGCGTGGCCGTGGTGGCGGGGCAGATCGTCACCCTGCCCTCGGGGCAGCAAGTGCGGCTGAACGCCGATGGCACGATCACCATCTTTGGCGATGGCCAGGCCGAGAACCTGCACTTCACCTATTCGGTGACCGACGGTCTGGGGAACACCGATGTCGGGCTGGTCACCATCAACTCGGTGCCCTGCTTTGTCGCCGGCACGCTGATCCGCACGCCCGACGGCGACCGCCCGATCGAATCCCTGCGCCCCGGCGACCTGGTCGAAACGCTGGACGACGGCCCGCAGCCGCTGCGCTGGATCGGCAGCCGCACGGTGCCCGCGCGCGGCGGGCTGGCGCCGATCTGCATCCGCGCCGGCACCTTCGGCGACCATGGCAAGCTGTTGGTGTCGCCGCAGCACCGCATCCTGATCCGCGACAGCCTGGCGCAACTGATGTTCGGCGAGGCCGAGGTTCTGGTGGCCGCCAAGGACCTTGTGAACGATCGTTCGGTACGCCGCATCGTCGGAGGAGATGTCGACTACATCCACCTGCTGTTCGACCGGCATCAGATCGTGATGTCCGAAGGGCTGGCGACCGAAAGCTTTCATCCCGGCCCGCAGACGATGGCCGACCTGCCGGACGAGGCGCTGCGCGAACTGACCACGCTGTTTCCCGACCTGGACCCGGCCACCGGGCAGGGCTTTGGCCCCGCCGCGCGCCGCAGCCTGAAGACGTTCGAGGCCCGCGCCCTGGTCGGCGCCGCCCGGCCGGCCGCGCAAGGGCGCGCCGCATGACCGGCTGGCTCTTGCTGTCGGATCGCGACGCGCCGGTGGGCGCCGCCTTGCCCGATGTGCTGGCCGCCGGATCGCTGGTGGTCGAGCTGTCCTGGCCGGTGCCGACCGGTGTCCTGCTGGACTGGCGCGGCGACACCGGGCAGGCGCTGTCGCTGTTTCACCATCCCGCCAGCGGCATCGGCCTGATGTGGCGCGACGGCGCGACGCTGCGGCGGTTCCTGCTGCCGGGGGCGCTGCGGCTGGCGGGCCGGGTGGCGCGGCTGATGTTCCGCTGGGACGGGCCGGCAAACGCCTGGGCGATGCGGCTGGACGACGGCGCCGAAGAGACCGTCGGCGCGACCTGCGGGCTGAACCCGCCCGCCCTGCCCTCTGCGGCGCTGACCCGGCTGTGCGGCGGGCGCGGGGTGACGCGGCGCGATGCCTCGGTGCTGTGGTTCGGCGTCATGCAGGGGGCTGAACCGCCGGCGCGCGCGCCCTGGATCGGCATCTCCACGCCCATTCCCACGCTGGACGGGCTGGTGCCCGCGGGTCTTCTGCGCCCCGGCCAATGGGTGATCACCCGCGACGCCGGGCCGGTGCGGCTGCGCGGGCTGCGCCGGATGGACATGCCCAGCCGGGGCAGCCATGCCGCCATCGTGCTGCGCGCACCCTATTTCGCCCAGGGCCGCGACCTGCTGGTGTCGGCCGACCAGATGGTCGCCCTGGGCGGGCTCGAGGCCGAATACCTGTTCGGCGAGGACGAGGTCCTGGTGCCCGCCGGCGTGCTGGTCGACGGCCGCGCCGCGCTGGCCGACAACCGCCGCGCCACGGCTGCGGGCGTCTCGCTGGACTTCGGCCAGTTCCACCTGATCGACGTGCTGGGCTGCACCCTGGTCAGCGCCCACCACGGCCCCGCCGCCTCCCGTCCGATCCTGCCCCTGCGCGCGCTGCAAGACTACGAGGCCCTGCCGCTGATGAGCCTGTTGCGGCGGATGAAGCCCTCGGACGCGGCCTGATCAGTCGTAGAACGGCGTCATCTGCGCCACCACCACCGAGTTTTCGGCCAGCGCCCGGTCCATCAGCGCCACTTCGTCGGCCTCGATGTCTTCGCCGGCCTTGCGGCGTTCGTCCAGCGTGCCCAGGCCCTGCACCTCCAGCGGCGCCAGGTCGGCGTCCTTGAGGATGGCGACGGTTTCGCGCACCGCCTCGGCCTCGTCGACGCCGCTGGCAT
>JAGPCN010000233.1 GCA_018058035.1 Fuscovulum sp. | reverse complement strand
ACCTACCACCCGTTCACCGGCCCGATCAACAAGCAGGACGGCAGCCCCTGGCTGGCCGAAGGCGCGATCGCGCCGGACGGCGACCTGTTGGGGATGACCTTCTTCGTCGAAGGCATCACCGGCGAGATCCCGCAGTAAGGCCCAGGGGGCCAGGGTCAAAGGCCCGCTTCGGCGGGCCTTTTTCCATTCCGCCGGGCAAAGTGTCGCGGCTGCATTCCGGCTTTGAAATTCAAAGTTCTGAATGTATACTTCGGGCGACGGGTGGCGTCGACGCGCGAGGGAGGATTCGGCATGGCACATATCGTGGTTCTGGGCGCGGGGCTGGGCGGGGCCATCATGGCCTACGAGATGAAGGACCAGATGCGTCCCGAGGACAGGCTGACGGTCATCACCAAGGATGCGAAGTATCACTTCGTGCCGTCGAACCCCTGGATTGCCGTCGGCTGGCGCAAGCGCGACGACATCACGGTGGACCTGGCGCCGACGATGGCGAAGAAGGGCATCGATTTCCGCGCCGTGCCGGCAAAGAAGGTGATGCCGGATGAGAACCGGATCGAACTGGTCGACGGCAGCATGGTCGACTACGACTACCTGATCATCGCCACCGGCCCCGAACTGGCCTTCGACGAGATCGAGGGCTTTGGCCCGCATGGCGGCCATACCCAGTCGGTCTGCCACATCGACCACGCCGAAAAGGCGGCCGAGGTGTTCGAGCAGCTGGTCAAGAACCCCGGCCCGGTGATCATCGGCGCGGCGCAGGGCGCCAGCTGCTTTGGCCCGGCCTATGAATTCCTGTTCATCGTGGAAACCGCGCTGCGCCAGGCCAAGGTGCGCGACCGGGTGCCGATGACCTTTGTCACCGCCGAACCCTATGTCGGCCACCTGGGCCTGGACGGGGTGGGCGACACCAAGGGCCTGCTGGAATCCGAGATGCGCGGCAAGCACATCAAGTGGATGACCTCGACCCGGGTGAAGAAGGTCGAGGCCGGCAAGATGACGGTCGAGGAGATCAACGAGGACGGCTCGGTGAAGGCCGAGAAGGAGCTGCCCTTTGCCTTTTCGATGATGCTGCCGGCGTTCCGCGGCATCGAGGCGGTGCGCGGCATCGAGGGCCTGAGCAATCCGCGCGGCTTTACCATCGTCGACAAGCACCAGCGCAACCCCAAGTACAAGAACGTGTTTGCCGTGGGCGTCTGCGTGGCGATCCCGCCGATGGGGCCGACCCCGGTGCCCTGCGGCGTGCCGAAGACCGGCTTCATGATCGAATCGATGGTTACCGCGACGGCGCAGAACATCGGCAACCTGCTGCGCGGCAAGGAACCCGAGCAGGTCGGCACCTGGAACGCCGTCTGCCTGGCCGATTTCGGCGACGGGGGCATCGCTTTTGTCGCGCAACCGCAGATCCCGCCGCGCAACGTCAACTGGTCGTCCAGCGGCAAGTGGGTGCACCTGGCCAAGGTGGGCTTCGAGAAATACTTCATGCGCAAGCTGAAGAAGGGCACCAGCGAGCCGTTCTACGAAAGCCTGGCGATGAAGATGCTGGGGATCGAGAAGCTGAAGGAAACCACCAAGGGCTAAGGGTGCCTCCTCGTTCGACTGCGTCTCCTCGTCGGGGGGCGCGCACCGACGAGGAGACGCAGTCGAACGAGGAGGGGTTTTCGCCGTCGCCACCGCGTGGCAGGCTGCGGCCATGGTGCGCCCCGCGGTTCCCCTGGCCTTCGGCTGCATGCAGTTCGGCGACCGTGCCGACTTCGCCGCTTCGGCTGCGCTGTTCGCCGCCGCACGGGCGGCCGGAATCACCCAGTTCGACACGGCGCACCTCTATTCCGGCGGCGCGTCCGAGCGCATCCTGGGCCAGCTGGCCCGCGGCGAGGCCGGTCTCGCCATCGCGACGAAGATCGGCTATCGCCCCGGCACCAACGCTGCCGCCCTGCGCGCGGAATTCGCCGAAAGCCTGCATCGGCTGGGGATGGATCGGCTTGACCTGCTTTACCTGCACCGCGACGACCCCTTCGTGCCGATGGAGGCGCGGGCAGAGGTGCTGGTCGACCTGCAGGAGCAGGGCCTGATCCGGCGGATCGGGCTTTCCAACCATGCGGCCTGGCGGGTGATGCAGGCGCAGGCAATCCTGGGGCGGATGGGCAGCGCTGTGGATGCGATCCAGCCGATGTACTCGCTGGTCAAGCGCCAGGCCGAGGTCGAGCTTTTGCCGATGGCCATCGACCAGAGGATGTTGCCCTATGCCTATTCTCCGCTGGCCGCGGGTCTGTTGACCGGCAAATACGCGGCCGGCGGCGGCGGCCGGCTGACGCAGGATCCGCGCTATGCCGCGCGCTATGCGCTGCCCGGTGCCGCCGGGGCGGCAGCGGGGCTGGCGCGGCTGGCGGCGGATGCCGGGGTGCATCCGGCGACGCTGGCGGTGGCCTGGGTGATGGCCCATCCGGCAAGGCCGGTGCCCATCGTCAGCGCCTGCGATGCGGGGCAGCTGGCGCCCTCGCTGGCTGCGCTTAACTTTCCGATGGGGCCAGGGTTATATGCGGCCATCGCGGCGCTTTATCCGGCGCCGCCCCCCGCGACGGACCGCACGGAAGAGACCTCATGACACCCGACATCCTGATCATCGGCGGCGGCATCGCCGGCATCTCGGCCGGCGCGCGGCTGGCCCCCCACGCCCGCGTCGTGGTGCTGGAGGCCGAAGAGGCGATCGGCCACCACGCCAGCGGCCGGTCGGCGGCGATGTACGAGCCGCGCTATGGCGCGCCTGCGGTGGTGGAGCTGTCGCTGGCCTCGGGCGACTACTTCCGGTCTGTTCCGGGGTTGCTCAGCCCCCGGGGGATGTTGCTGGTTGGCCGCTACGACCAGAAGGCGGCCTTTGACGCGGACATGGCGGGGATGTCGTTCGACCCGATCAGCGTGGATCAGGCGCTGGCGATGGTGCCGATCCTGAACCGCGACGTGGTGACGATGGCGGGCCATGCCGACCATGCCGAGGATATCGACACCGACCTGTTGTTGCAGGGCTTTGCCCGCACGATCCGGGCGCAGGGCGGGCAGATCGTGACCCGCGCGCGGGTTGAAAGGATAGAGCGGACGGCGGGCGGCTGGCGGGTGACCTGGCCGGGCGGCATGGCCGAGGCGGGGATGCTGGTCAATGCCGCCGGGGCCTGGGTGGATCGGGTGGCGGCGATGGCGGGGGTGCGGCCGCTGGGGTTCCAGCCCAACCGCCGGTCGATGGCGCGGATTCCGGCTCCGGGTGGGCATGACGTGTCGAGGTGGCCGATGATCTTCGGCCCTGGCGAGGACTGGTATGCCAAGCCGGACGCGGGCGCGCTGATCGTGTCGCCCGCCGAGGAAGACCCGATGGACCCACACGACGCCTGGGCCGACGACATGGTGCTGGCCGAGGGGCTGGCGCGCTATGAGGCGATGGTGACGGAACCGGTGACGCGGGTGATTTCCAACTGGGCAGGGTTGCGGACCTTTTCGCCCGACCGGGTGCTGGTGATCGGCCGGGATCGGCGCGAGCCGGGGTTCTTCTGGCTGGGCGGGCAGGGCGGATACGGGTTCCAGTCCAGCGCCGGGGCCAGCCAGTTGGCCGCCGACCTGATCCTGGGCCGCGCGCCCACGCTGTCGCCCGCGCTGGTGGCGGCGCTGGACCCGGCGCGCTTCGGATGAGCCTGCGCCTGCCCGACAGCGGGGCCGAGGTTTCGGCTGACGGTCGGCGGCATGCGCCGTCGGCGGCGCGCAATGCCGGGCCGATCCTGGCGGTGCTGCGGCGGGTGATTGCGCCGGGGGCGCGGGTGCTGGAGCTGGCCTCGGGCACCGGCCAGCATGCTGCCGAGTTCGCTCCGGCGCTGCGCGCGGACTGGCAGCCGAGCGACGTGGAGGCGGGCAATTTCGCCTCGATCACGGCCTGGTCGGGCGCGGTGGCGCGGCCTCCGATCCTGCTGGACGCCTGTGTGCCGGGCTGGGGGCGGGGGGAATGGGATGCCGTTCTGGCGGTGAACCTGTTGCACCTGATCCCCGCCGAGGGGGCCGAGGTCCTGCTGGCCGAGGCCGCGCGGTCGTTGGCGCCGGGCGGGCGGTTCTGCCTTTACGGCCCGTTCCTGCGGGGTGGGCGGGCGACGTCCGAGGGGGATGCGGCCTTCGATGCCAGCCTTCGCGCGCAGGATGCGCGGCTGGGCTACAAGGACCTGGGCTGGGTCATGGAGCAACTGGGCGCGGCGGGGCTGGGCATTCAGGTTGTGCCGATGCCGGCCAACAACCTGATGCTGATCGCATTCAAGATTTGATATATGTCAAGGCCGCTGTTCGGCCCGCGTGCCATGCCACGCGGGCAAAGAAGGAGTGCCGCGATGAGCTACAGGGCCAAGATTTCCGACATGCGGGCCGAGTTGCGGGTGATGAACAAGCTGATCCCGCAGACCATGGCCGGCTTCGCCGACCTGTCGAAGGCCGCAAAGGACCACCCGGCGATCAGCGTCAAGGAAAAGGAATATGTCGCGCTGGCCATCGCGATCTCGCAGCGCTGCGAGCCTTGCATCAACTTTCACGTCGAGGCGCTGATGAAGGCCGGCGCCAGCCGCGAGGAACTGGGCGACGTGCTGGGCATGTGCATCCAGATGGGCGGTGGCCCGGCGGTGATGTATGCCGCCCATGCGCTGGCGTGCTGGGACGAACTGGCCGTCCCTGCCGCCTGAACCGTTGGGGGGTGACAGGGCGCGCGGATGCCGCCACGATGCGCCGCATGACTCGCGCCCTTCTTCTTGTCCTTTGCCTTGCCCTTGCGGCCTGCGGCGGCCCGCGCCGCGGCGGCGACCGCGCCCCCGATGCCCGCCCCGCCGCCGCCGTGCCT
Source organism: Fuscovulum sp. (assembly GCA_018058035.1). Taxonomy (GTDB): domain Bacteria; phylum Pseudomonadota; class Alphaproteobacteria; order Rhodobacterales; family Rhodobacteraceae; genus Pseudogemmobacter. Next base: position 2,093 of record JAGPCN010000233.1, on the reverse strand, counting down.
GCAGGCGAGGTGACGGCGCCCAACTTCGGCGATGCCGACCCCGCCGACCACGGCGGCAAGCCGCCGCGCGCCTATCCGGTGCATGGCATCGACGTGGCCAAATACCAGACCGACATCGACTGGGCGACGGCGCGGGCCAATGGCGTCAACTTCGCCTTCATCAAGGCGACCGAAGGCGGCGACCGGGTGGACGAGATGTTCCGCGACCACTGGCGCGGCGCCGGCCGGGCCGGGGTGGCGCGCGGGGCCTATCACTTCTTCTACCATTGCCGCCCGGCGATCGAGCAGGCGCGCTGGTATATTGCCCATGTGCCGAAGACCGCCGGGATGCTGCCGCCGGTGCTGGATATGGAATGGACGCCGTTTTCGCCCACCTGCACGATCCGCCGCACCCCCGAGGAAATCCGCCGCGACGCCGCCATCTTCGTTCGCGCGGTGACCGACCATTACGGGGTGCGGCCGATCCTTTACACCTCGATCGACTTCTTCGAGGACAACCAGATGTGGCGCGTCGGCGGGGTGGATTTCTGGCTGCGCGCCGTGGCGAAGCACCCCAACGACCTTTATGACGGGCAAAGCTGGACCTTCTGGCAATACACCTCGACCGGGCTGGTGCCGGGGGTGGCGGGCAAGGTCGACATCAACGTCTTTGCGGGCTCGGCGGCCGCCTGGGGCGCCTGGCGGACCGCGCGGGCGCAATAGGCGGCTCGTCGTCGCATGTCATGCGCTCCTCGCGGGGGGCGGGCGCCAGCGAAGAGTGCACGAAGTGCTCGATGAGCCGTGGGTTCAGCGTAACCCGATCTCGGCCAGGGCGCGGGCCATGTCGACGGGCAGCGCATCGTCCAGCGCGCGGCCCCGGGCCAGGTCGCGCGGCGCCTCGGCCGGGTCCAGGTAGCGCCAGCCCTGGAACGGCCGGCGCGGCGCCGCCTCGGTGCGGATGATCTCGGCATCCAGCACCAGCGCGCAGCGGGTGATGCCGTCTTCGCCGGTCAGCTGCTCCAGCCCGACCAGGCGCTGGCGGCACAGGATCACGCCCTTGATCACCCAGTAAAGCGAGCCGCCCGACAGCACCTCGGCCTCGCGCTTGGGCCACATCCGGGTGACGTGCACGGCGCAGCCGCGCGGCCAGCGGGCGGCCTGACTGGCCTGCCAGTCGGCCAGGTCCTCGACGCTTTCGGCGCCGACGCACAGCTTCAGGATATGCACGATTCCCATGCGCGAAGGATAGCGCACCGGGCCGCCGCGGCAAGATTGACCGGGGCGGCAGCGGGGCGTATCTTGGGCCTTCCGCCCGATTTATCCACAACAGACAGGAAGATTCGCCCGATGTCTCGGTTCCATGCCCCCATTGCCGAATCCATCTGGGACATGAAGTACCGCTTCAAGGAGGCGGACGGGACGGCCCTCGACGGCACCGTCGAGGACAGCTGGCGCCGCATCGCCCGCGCCCTGGCCAGCGTGGAACAGGACCCCGCGCAGTGGGAGGACACCTTCTACGCCGCGCTCGAGGATTTCCGCTTTCTGCCCGCCGGCCGCATCACCGCCGGCGCCGGCACCGGCCGGCAGGTGACGCTGTTCAACTGCTTCGTCATGGGCACCATTCCCGACACCATGGCCGGCATCTTCGACAGCCTGAAGGAAGCCGCGCTGACCATGCAGCAGGGCGGCGGCATCGGCTATGACTTCAGCACGATCCGGCCCAGGGGCGCCGAGGTCAAGGGCGTGGCGGCCGATGCCAGCGGCCCGCTGTCGTTCATGGATGTCTGGGATGCGATGTGCCGCACCATCATGTCGGCCGGCAGCCGGCGTGGCGCCATGATGGCCACCATGCGCTGCGACCACCCCGACATCGAGGCCTTCATCGAGGCCAAGAAGGACCCGGCCCGCCTGCGGATGTTCAACCTCAGCGTGCTGGTGACCGATGCCTTCATGGCCGCGGTCAAGGCCGATGGCCCGTGGGAGCTGCTGTTCGGCGGCAAGGTCTACAAGACCGTCCAGGCGCGCGACCTGTGGAACCGGATCATGCGGTCGACCTTCGACTATGCCGAGCCGGGGGTGATCTTCATCGACCGCATCAACGCGATGAACAACCT
>JAGPCN010000018.1 GCA_018058035.1 Fuscovulum sp. | reverse complement strand
GCTCTTGTCCTCGGGCCTGATGGTCCTGAGCTATGACAGCACGCCCTCCACCCTGGCGTCGATCCTTTGCGTGTCGCTGGTCTACCTGGCGATCTACCGCAAGGTGGCGCTGTTGCGGCCGGTGCGCAAGATGGGCAACCTGTCCAACAGATCATATCGCCAGGCCGGGTGAACCTGATTTCCGACCGCTTCCGGCAACGCCGGCGCAGTCAGGCGTAGGGATCTATGCCCAGGACCGATCTTATCGAGGTCACGGCGTCGGTTCCGTGCTTGCGCATGTGCTGCCTGACTTCGACCAGCTTCATGTCGACAAGATACCGATACCAGAAGCCTTGCAGGATATGGAAGGCAGCGCCTTCCCGTCCGTCAAGGAAACCCAGCCGCAGGACATAGCGATACAGGAAATAGGCTAACGCCCTGAACCCGCGGGGCATGCGGGCGTAGACCACCTCTTTCAGCCATCGCTTGACACCCGCCTGATTGCCAGACCGCAAGCCGGCAACGGACTCGTGCGGAAGAAACCGGAACTCGAGGTTCAGAAGATCAATCACTTCGCGCGAGGCATAGGCATTGTGCTTCTGTGTCCACCAGGTCAGGCTGTTCAGGTTGTCGTCCAGGATTTCACCGGGAAGGTCGCGTGTGACCGTCGGACCGATGATGTGTTCGTCCATCCACCGGTTCTCGCAGCGCCCCCGCCCATGCCGGAACAGGCGCAGCACGCGGATCGGAAACACTCCGCCATGACGGATCGGGCGGCCCAGGAACGACATCCGTCGGCCGATGGTCACCCCGTCGACCGACGGCGGCAGGGTCGGAAGAAGCTCGGCAATCTGGGTCGCAAGCTCTGCTGATACCACCTCGTCCGCATCCAGCCGAAGCACCCAGCCCGTATCCGGCGGGAGTTGATCAAGCGCCCAGTTGAACTGGGTCGCATAGTTCTTCCAGGGGTGCGACAGTGCCGTGGCGCCAAGGTCGCGGGCAAGATCAACCGTGCGATCCGTCGAGCCCGAGTCCACCACCACGACGCGTGGCGCCAAGGGCGCCACCGAGGTGATGGCACGCGCAATGTGACGCTCTTCGTCGCGCGTCAGGATGACGACCGTCAGCGTCATGCGGGCTTGCGGGCAATGGCGATCATCGACTTGGCCAGGGCTGGAACCCGGCCGACCCTGAGAAACCGGATATCCTGCAATCCGGCTTCGGAGAGCAGCCGGGAGAGTGTCCGGATCGACCAGAACTTGATGTGGCCGTGGTCCCACAGGGCCGTGAAATGGCGGTCCATGCGTCCGGTCGCCGCCAGCGCAAGGTTTTTCAGGTAGCCATGGTAGGGGGTCGAAATGATCGCCGTGCCGCCGGGTTCCAGCAGATCGACCAAGGTCCTTGCATAGTCCCGCGGGGCATAAACGTGCTCGACCACCTCAAGGCTGACCACGACTGGAAACCGGCCGTAGGTCGCCGCAAGGTCATCATATGCCGATCCCGTCTCGACCCGGATCTCGGGGTGATCTGCCTTCGCCTGGGTGATGCCCTCGACCGAAGGATCCACGCCGGTCACCGACCACCCATCCGCCGCCAGCACGGCACCGACGCTGCCATTCCCACAGCCAAGATCGAACAGACGCCGGTCCCCGGCACCCTGCAGAGGCGCAAGTTCCGCACGCAGGGCGGGAAGCAGATAGCCATGCGACGGGTTCGTTTTCGCGTCATTGTAGACATATCCGGAGTAACTAGCGGGTTTGGACATTCGGTTTCCTTTCTATGGCCCGAGCCGGATTGCCGACCACGGTCGTTTGTTCGGCCACATTGCGCATGGCGACCGCGCGCGCGCCCACGATGGCCGCGCGCCCGACCGTTACACCTGGCCCGATGAAGGCATCGGCGCAAATCCAGGCGTCCTCGCCAATCCTGATCGGCGGCTTGAGCAGCGGCCGGGACGGATCGGAAAGGTCATGCGTTCCAGCGCAAAGATGGGCACCCTGCGAGACAGTTGCGCGAGCGCCGATGGTGATCGGCCCGAGCGCGTAGAGGATCACCCGGTCTCCCACCGCACATTGCGGGCCAAGCTCGAGGTTCCAGGGGATGGTGATGCGGACGGATGGATAGATCTGGGCCTCGGCCCCCACCTTGGCCCCGAACGATCGCAGCAGCAGGCGTCGCCATCCCCAGAAGATCCGGGGACTCATGCGGAACGCCGGCGACACGGCGGCCCAGAGAACCCGCAGGACAAGCTCCTTGCGCGTCCACTTGGCTTGCGCCCGATTGCGTGCAACCCAATCGTCCGTTGCGTCCTGATCGCCGGTCTTCATTGCACACCGCTGCCGTATGTCTGCCCATCGCCGTCAAGGACAGTGACGGTTCGAATTCGCAGAACGCCAGTAACGTCCGCCGCCGGGCGGACATCGCTTCCAAAGGCCTGTCCCGGCGCGCAAGGGCTGGACGGACAAACCCGGTTTCGTGGCCGCCGGCAGGACACCCGCTCTTGCGTCATGGCCGAGCCATCGGCCCGCAAAGCTCTCCCGGTCGGGCGGGCAATGCAAGATAGGCATCGTGGGTTGCGATGCCGGCCTCGTCGAAGCGCATTCGGATCCTGCGGGCCGGAACCCCGCCAACGACGGAATAGGCCGGAACATCCTTGGTCACGATCGCACCGGCCGCCACCACGGCGCCGCGGCCGATGCGAACGCCCATCATGATCGTGACCCGCGCCCCGATCCAGACATCATCTTCAATCACGCAGCCCTTCGGCTCGGGACGGCCCGAGAAGATGACCGCCTGGCCGGGCAGATCGAACCGGTGGTCATTGCCCGTGATCAGCAGTTCCGGCCCGATCATGACGTACTTTCCCATCTGCACGCCCGGCGGAATCGTGGCATGCGGACCGATGTAGCCATAGGCATCCATCTTCAAGGAAGGGTGGATCGAACTGCCCGCCGCGAGATAGCTGCTTGGGTCCACCTCGAATGCCCGGTAGCGGTATCGGCGAAAGAACATCCGAAGCGAACGTAGTTTCCGGCGCATCGTCATCGAGCCACCTTCTTCACCAGATCGCCCAAGGCGGCAACGATGCTTTCGACCTGTCGCTCCGGTGTGCAGCCTGCCTCGATCCGGGCAATGGCGGCACTGCGGCGGCGGGGCACAAGGGCTTTGTCGTCGCTTCCCCCGTCCAGGAAGATTGCCATCGAACGGGTCAGGGAGTCGACATCGTCCTGTCGGAACAAGGCCCCCGTCAGACCGTCTTCGATGACCTCGACCTCTGGCATCTGCTGATCCAGGTTGCCGTGGGTGATCACCGGCGCCCCATAGGCCAGCGCGTGAATCGCCAACAGGCCGACCTTGCCGGGCGATACCACGGCACGCGCCCCGACGAACAGCCGAGCCAGCCGATCCTCGTCGTAGATCGCGCCAAGAAACCTGACATCGACGCCCAGCTTGCCCGCCAGCGCGGCCAAGGCCTCGCGTTCCGGCCCCGAGCCCGCGACCACCAGGGCAGTCCCCGCAGGCAGCCGGGCCATCGCCGCGATGGCCAGGTCCAGCCGCACTTCGGGCACCAGTCGCGCAACCGTCAGGAAGTAGGGCTTGCCGGGATTGTCAGGGTGATCGGGGCCGGCTTGCAGGGCACGCTCGCGCGCAGCCTTCTGCGCCGGGTAGTCAAGCGAGTTGCCGATCACCCGCAGGCGGTCCGGGGCAAACCCCTCGGCAATCCCGATGTCGCGCGCCCGGTATCCGTAGAGCAGGAGCATGTCTGCCAGCCGATAAAAGGCGCGGCGCAGGCTTGCCTTGACGCCACGTTCGCGGCGCAGCCAGCCATGAGTCCAGAAGGCGACCGGCCTTCCGCGCATGCGGGCCACAAGGGCCGCCGGCCAGGTCGAGAGGATGAAGGGATTGCCCAGGAACACGAAGGCATCGAAATCCCCGACAAGCGCCAGCCGAAGCGCCCCGCCCTGCCACATCAGCCCGCGCCACATCCGCACCGGAAGCGGCCGATGATTGCCCGCCGTCTGACCGCTGGCAATTGTCGCAGCAACGCCCCTGGCATCGTAGAAGAACTGGAACCGGCAGTTGCGGTCCTGCGACAAGGCCGCAAAGACCGCCGCCCGGTAATGTGGAAAGTGGGTGTAGATCACCGCAATACGAGGTGCGTCACGCATTCAGTCCGTACCTTTGCCATCTGCGACAGGTTCATCGAACCGCGGCTGCCGATGCCCTGGCGCTAATACTCTCCGCTTTCGATCTCCAGCCAAGCGCAGGAGGAAGTAGCCGATCAGGATGTAGAAGAGACCAATAGCCCGGAACGATCCCACATCGCTATAACCAGTGTAGCCGACGGCAACAACCACATAGGCCCACAACGCGCGGTCAACCGAGGATTTGTTTGGCGACCTGCAATAGAACTTTCGAATCGACAAAAGCAAGATGGCAATGACAATCGAGCCGATCAACTGTCCGACATAGCCAAAGGAAGCATAGAGATCGCCGAAGGATTGCGGTCCTGCCGTCCCGAGTTTGTTGTTCGTGAGATACGCGAAGATCTTCACGGCAACAGATGGTTCATCGTCTATTTCCAGACCGGAAAGTCTTTCCAGGATCGGGACCGCAAGCTCAAAATCCTCTACTCTGGGATAGTAATCGTAGACGACCATCGTCGATCCGCCCTTCCCAAGGAACAGTCGAGCAATAGACTTCTCTGTCTGAATTACCAGATTCTCCTCGAAGGTCTCGCCTTGAATGCCCCTACCAAGGATAGTCGTCGACAAGATAAGTATGGCGAAGGCCAACGCAAAGAACTGAAGCAATCGCCAGTCAAGCAGCTTCAGCCCCTTTGGCAACGTCATGAACACGATATAAAGAAGGATAGTGCGCAGCAACATGAGGCGACTTCCGGTGCCGAGCGCAAACAGTATTGGAAATGACGCCACGGCGACGGCTAGAATCAAGAAAACCGCTCTCCCGCTCTGCCGGCCTAACGCCCAAAAATGAGAGAACAACAAGAGGGCGAAGAAGGCACCAAAAACATTTCCCGCGTAGTTTCCAATTACTTCCTTTGCGCCCCAATTATTATAAACTTCGCTGCGATAGCTAGCTACTGCACCCACCTCAGTTGAATCTCCGCCAAGAAACAGACCCGCGATGGCATGGTAAGCACCAGCACGATTGAAGTTCCCGGTGGCAAGGACAATCACCAAGAGAAGCAGCAATACCGTGAAAAACGTGGCCGCGGTAGATCTTGGTAGCGACTGACGGTAGGTGACCAGATGAGCCCTGCTGGTGGTTCCGGGAGAAACAACTTCGAATGCCAATCCGACGAGCACAAACAATATTCCGCTCAATAAGAACGATAGATGAGGTGCAATGCTGTCGTTGATCGCGGCGCTTGCCATCACACCAGGCACAATCAGGACAGAGAACAACAGAAGAAACATGTTGTACGCATCAACAAGCACTCTCTTTCCCCTCTTGTGGACAACCACATAGACGGCAACGAGGACGTAGTGTGCGAAAGCGACAAGCACGACTCGCCAGTCGAACTCCAATCCATGTCGTGCAAGGTCGAAAGCCGATGATTTGTCGAAGAACGCCGCGGCGAGAATCGAATAGAAGAGCAGGTTCAGGAACCCGACTAACTTCATGCGATCAAACCCAGGATCGCCTCGTCCAGCCGTGCGAAAGGGGTTTCCGACGCGTTGGTGTCGTTGTGCAGGATCGGCAACTCCGCGCCCTCGTAGACCCTGGCCATTGTCGCGTAGTACTGCCGCACCTCGAGTTCGGTCAGTTCCGGCTTGCGGCGCACGATGTCGGCCGCGTCGGCGACGCAAAGGACCAGAAGGTCCGGTCTTGGAATGGCCTTCCGGAACAACCGGGCCGTCAGGGGAAAGAACGGCCGGTGACGCTTTGCGAAGACGTCGAAGGGACATTCCTCGACCAGGACCACGTCATAGTCAGCCGTTGTCCGGCGCAGGAAGCCGCGACCGAAGGTGGCGATGTCAGCCAAGGCCGCCACCAGCCCGACATAACGCCGCAGCGTGAATGCAAGACCGTGGCCCCGCTGCCGCGGAAGATCCGAATGCCCCAGCCGCCCCACGACACCCAGCCGGTCACCGCCCGCCTCCGGCCGGCCCGTGGCTCCGGGATGCGACGGCGGGGACGGCTTTTGGCTGCCTGCGGACTTCCTCAGCATCATGCGCAGCCGGCCCACCTGCAGGGTACGCAGTTGAAAGACGGTCTTGCCGTTCTGCTGAAGGATCTCGACCGCGCGCAGGAAGCTGGTCGTCTTGCCAGAGCCGTCGGGACCCGAAAAATAGATCGTCTTTCCCACTGCCAGCCCCATCTTTCCTGTGCCTCTGCCCTTCACAGCCGATCTAAGGTATCCCCGCCCGCGCGTACAGACCGGACTTGCCCACCCAATTCGCCGGCGGCCGGCTGGACAGGACTGCGGCGGAGCGACGCAAGGCTAGTCGCGGCCCTCGCCGGGGGAGCGCAGCCAGAGCGGCAGCGCCTTCGCCCACAGCATGCCCCGCCGCAGCACGGCGAGCCCGGGCTGATGAAACAGCCCCGTCAGCGGCTGGGGGCGAACACCTTCTGCCTCCAGTTCGGCGATGCGGCGAAGGTAGGCATCCTTCGGCTTCTTGCGGATGTGATTGCGCAACAGCAGCAGTTCGGAGGCAGGGTCCACGACTGAAATCTCGGCATCCGAGACGCGCTGCCGGATGGTCGCGACATCGCCGAAGGTGATGGATCGGGACACCAGCACCCCGAGCCAGCGCCCAAGGCGACGATTGCCGACCAGCGCGATCTGCACGTCAAGGTCCATCATCACCCGCGCGGAGGTCTCGGCGGCGAGAGCGACCTCGATCTGGCTTCGGTTCAGCGCATGACGTACCTTGATCGAGGCGACATCGGAGCGCTGGTCCAGAGCGCGAAGGATCGGCGTAATCGCGCGCGGCGGGACAAGCAGGTCGACGTCCTTGAAGGTACCCTCGGCAAGCGAGGCTGCGTTTCGCAGAACGGCGTAGGGCACCCCCGCGGCAGTCAATGCCGACAGGAATTCGATCACGAAGCGGGCCCGCTGTTCATTCTGGCCCATGCAGCCACTCTCTGATCTGCCGGAGGGACTCCGACCTCTCGGCCTCGGAAACCCGCGACATGACAGTGCGCCGAATGTGAAACCGCAGCAGTCCGTAGGTCAGGTGATCCTGCAGGTTCCTGTCGCTCCATCCGTCCCCCCGGGCAAGCGAAAGGGCACGCAGCGCCGGTGCCATCTCGCCGGGCGTCCAATGATTCCCCTGGAACATCAAGTCGGTGACATCGGCAAAGACCCAACGACGTTCGACCAGCGCGTCCTCGAAGTCGATGGCGGTGGTCCTGTCAGGGAACCGCAGGATGTTGTGCAGCATCAAATCGTTGTGGATGACGGGCCATTGCCCCTGCGCGTTCAGCTTCGGTTGGCGCGCCTGAAGGCAAATCAGGCGCCAGGCCAGCCGCAACCGTTCTGGCACCGTCAGCTTCCTGCTGCGCCTCAGATCGCGGAGGGTTCTTGGAACCGGGGCATTCAGGAGGCGGAACAACAGGCGTTTGACAGGACCAAATCCGGTGTGCCCTCGCAAGGAAGAAAGATCGGTGAAGATCCGCGTGACGAAGGCCATGTCGACGTCCTCGGCGCCGACGCCGCGAACCGAGGCCTCAAAGGGAATGAGGATGAGGCCCGGCCTGTCAACCGTTGCAATCTCTGGGAAATGCTGTGGATTGGCGCGGTAGATCTGGATCTCGTTCTGGAAGGGCAGGCTGCCGCCCATCGCAACGCGGTACAGCCGGCGCAGCCACCCGGGCGAGCGTGGTTCGTGTTTGACGATCACCCGCTCGTCGACCAGAAGCGCCGAACGCGACAGTGGCCTGATTTCAACCGGCACGCTTGGCCCTCTTCAAGATCGTCCTCCAAGCCTGCAACTCGGTCTTGACCGGCTGAAACAGAGCGACCGCCAGCACGGCTGCAAGGATCGCCAGGCCTCCCGTACCGATCGACGGCGCGGCAATACCCTGTTCCCGACCGAAAACCCAGCTTGCCGCCGCGAGCGCCATGTAGCCGATGGCAAGCGTGAACAGGCTGGCCCGCATCGAGGCGATCACGTCACGTGTCCGCATCTTGAGGGAATGAACTGTCAATGCCGTCATCATGACCCAGTTTACGGCGATCACGGCACTTACGCACAAGGCCACACCTGACAATCCCCAGACCGTGCCCAGGGCGGCCCCCAAGGCGACGCACCCGGCATAGACCCACTGCACGATGGCCCGACGGTACACAAGACCGCGCGACCTGGCGACGATGTCGCTAAGCCGATAAGCCGCCCTGAACGGCAGGCCCACCGCCAGCAGTCCGAAAGGCATGGCTGCGCCGATCCAGTTGTTGCCCAGCAGGACAAGAACGATCTCGCGACGAAATTCGTAGATGATCGCGGAGAGCGGAACGAACAGGGCGAAGATCGCGCCATTCAGAAGCAGGAAGGCCGACCGCAGGGTCTCCAGGTCGTCCTGTCGCCGGGACATGGCCGCAAACAGCACTCGATCGACGATGGTCGTGATCAGCGAAATCGGGCTCATCACCAGCTGATATGACCTGCTGTAAAGACCAAGTGCAGCACTGCCGAGAAGGCTGCCGACAACCAAGTTATCGGCCTGAAGCGCCATTGTGTTGCCGACCTTTGCAATCGAGAACCCGACGCCGAAATGCAGGATCCGGCGCGCGTCGCCAGGATTGAACGAAAGCCAAGGCTTTTCCGGTAGACGGAAGAAAAGAACGGCTGTCCTCATTGCGTGCTGCACGATGTAGGCCAGCACCAGCGCCTTGGACCCAAAGCCGAGCAGGGAAAGCAAGAGGCTGACACCCGCAAATCCGGCCATGAAGGCCAGGAATTCCGTGGCGGCCGGGACCCTGAACGCGAGATCGCGGTTGTAAAGCGCCTGAAGCAGGTCGGCGACCACAAAGAAGGGCAGCGACAGCATCAACAGCCAAAGGGTGCCAAGCACCCGCGCGCCCTGCCCCTCCTCAGGGCCGACCACGGTCAACCAGCCCAGGATCACGAAGATGCAGATTGCCGTGACAACAATGGACCCGACCAGGACCATCGTGAACGCGGTCGCTTTCAGCGAAGGGTCGACCTCTCTGAACTGGACCACGGCGGCATTCGTCCCCAGTTGCGCCAGCGTCTGGGCGAAAGAAACGAACACCAGCGCCAATGCAAAAACGCCAAAGTCTTCTGGGGTCAGCAGGCGCGCAAGGGTCATCGTCAAGGCGAGGTTCGCCGCCATCTGGAGGATGGAGTAAGCTGAGACCCATCCCATGCCCGCGATCATCTTGCGAAGCATTTCAGTCCCTGCGCCTCACTTGCCGGTTAACCAGTCCTTGCGTCCCCGCCGATCGCGGCAGCATTGCCAACTGCGCCTGATGAAAGGTCCGACCCGGGATTGATTTCGCGACCGCGCCACAAGATCGGCCAAGGGAGGGCAATTGGGCAGTCATGGGAAGAGCAGGCTTTCCGCTTGAGGCTTGCGCATTGGACTGCCTTCGCACGCGGGAGGATCTGCCCGCCGGAAGCGGGGCAGGAACAGGCCCCCAACAGGCGACTGCCATAACACGGCACAATGTTTGCGAACAAGGCGGCTCTGATCGGCCGGACTGGCGTGGGCAACTGCTCAGACCGCAGCGCACGGCCGCGGACCCCTGGTTCCAGTGCGGGCGCTGGAACATCGCGGTCTAGGCGTGGCGTCGGCGACTTGCAATTGCCGGACACTGCGATAGAGGCTGCATCCATGCATTTCTCCATCATCACTGCCGTCTGGAACCGCGAATCCACCCTTGGCCAGGCGCTGGACAGCCTGCAGGGCCAGACCCATGCCGGCTGGGAACATGTCGTGCAGGACGGCGCCTCGACCGATGGCACGCTGGGTCTCCTTCAGGGCCGGGCCGACCCGCGGCGGCAGGTCGTGTCGGAACGCGACGGCGGCATCTACGATGCGCTGAACCGCGCGCTCTCCCGGGCGACCGGCGATGTCATCGGGCTGCTGCATTCCGACGATTTCCTTGCCCATCCGCGGGTGCTGGAGAAGGTCGCCGCGCGCTTTGCCGAAACCGGGGCCGACGCGGTCTACGGCGATCTGGACTATGTCGCGGCCGACGATCCCGGCCGGGTGATCCGGCACTGGCGGTCGGGCGACTATGCGCCTGCAAAGCTGCGGCGCGGCTGGATGCCGCCGCACCCCGCGCTGTTCCTGCGCCGCAGCGTGATCGACCGCTGGGGCGGCTACGACACCTCGTTCCGCATCGCCGCCGACTACGACAGCATCCTGCGCTATTTCGGCACCGGCGGCATTTCCGCCGCCTACCTGCCCGAGGTGCTGGTCAAGATGCGCGTCGGCGGCGAAAGCAACCGCTCGCTCGACCGCATCCTGCGCAAAAGCCGCGAAGACTTGCGCGCCCTGCGCAAGAACGGCATGGGGGGGATCGGCACGCTGGCGCTGAAGAACCTCAGCAAGATCCAGCAATTCGTGATCAAGGCATGACGACGACATGACGCGCAAGGCACTCATCACCGGCATCACCGGGCAGGACGGATCGTATCTGGCCGAATTCCTGCTGCAGAAGGGCTACGAGGTGCATGGCATCAAGCGCCGCGCCTCGTCGTTCAACACCCAGCGGATCGACCACATCTACGAAGACCCGCACCGCCCGAACCCACGGCTGCGGCTGCACTACGGCGACCTGACCGACACCTCGAACCTGACCCGCATCCTGCGCGAGGTCGAGCCCGACGAGGTCTACAACCTGGGCGCCCAGTCCCACGTCGCGGTCAGCTTCGAGGCGCCCGAATACACCGCCGATGTCGACGCCATCGGCACCCTGCGGCTGCTGGAAGCGATCCGCTTCCTGGGGCTCGAGGCAAAGACACGGTTCTACCAGGCCTCGACCTCGGAACTCTATGGCCTGGTGCGCGAGACCCCGCAGCGCGAGACCACGCCCTTCCACCCGCGCAGCCCCTATGCGGTGGCCAAGCTTTACGCCTACTGGATCACCGTGAACTACCGCGAGGCCTATGGCCTGCACGCCTGCAACGGCATCCTGTTCAACCACGAAAGCCCGCGCCGGGGCGAAACCTTCGTGACCCGCAAGATCACCCGCGGCCTGGCCAACATCGCGCAGGGGCTGGAAAGCTGCCTCTACATGGGCAACATCGATTCCCTGCGCGACTGGGGCCATGCCCGCGACTATGTGCGGATGCAGTGGATGATGCTGCAGCAGGACGCGCCCGAGGATTTCGTGATCGCGACCGGGGTGCAGCATTCGGTGCGCGACTTCATCCGCTGGACGGCGGCCGAACTGGGCCTGACGCTGTCGTTCCAGGGCGAGGGGGTGGACGAGACGGCGACCGTCGTCGCCGTCACCGGCGATCTGGCGCCCGCCGTCGCGCCCGGCCAGGTGGTGATGCGGATCGACCCCAAGTACTTCCGCCCGGCCGAGGTGGAAACCCTGCTGGGCGACGCCACCCGCGCCCGCGAACGGCTGGGCTGGGTGCCCGAGATCACGGCGCAACAGATGTGCGCCGAGATGGTCGCGGAGGACCTGAAATCGGCCCGCCGGCTGAAACTGCTGCGGGACCATGGCATGACGCTGCCGGTCTCTCTTGAAACCTGAACGGCCTGTTTGGTCGACCTTCAAGGATTGAATGGACATGTCTCTTAGGTTTGGCGGGTTCAGCGACCGGGATGCGACGCTTGATTTCTATCTCAGGGTAAATTCGGCGATCCAACCTGGGTCTGTTGTCCTGGACCTGGGCGCCGGACGCGGCGGATGGGCTGACACTGCTGGCCCGTTCAAGTCCAGCGTCCTGATGCTGAGGGGCAAGGCGAAAGAGGTCATTGCAGCGGACATCGATCCTGTCGTGCTGCAGAATCGAAATTGCGACCGGGCCGTGCTGATCGAAAACGGGCGCGTTCCCCTGGAAGATGGCAGCGTCGATCTGATTGTGTCCGATTTTGTTCTGGAACATGTGTCCGATCCGGCGAGCTTCGTTTCCGAAGTCCATCGTTTGCTTCGCCCGGGCGGCCTGTTCTGTGCGCGCACCCCGCATCACCTGCACTACATCGCGGTGCTTTCGCGACTGGTACCGTCGCGCATGGAGGACGCGCTGCTGTCTCGCGCGCAGCCCGGGCGCAAGTCCGAGGATGTGTTTCCCAAGGTCTTCCGCATGAACTCACCAGCCGCCCTGAACCGGCTCTTTGCGGGGTGGGAGGATTTCACTTTCGTCTACCGGACCGAGCCCAGCTATCACTTTGGCAGCCGGTTCGTGCTTGCGGCGTTGGATTTCCTGCACCGGATCATGCCGGCGGCGTTCTCCGGCTCCTTGATGGTGTTCAAGCGCAAGAGCCAGGGCGCGACTGCACAAGGATAGAACCAATGCGCATCTACGTTGCCGGACACCGGGGCATGGTCGGGGGTGCGATCCTGCGCCGGTTGCAGGCGCGGGGGGTGGAGACGATCACCCGCACGCATGCCGAGCTGGACCTGACCGACCAGGCCGCCGTGCGCGGGTTCTTCCGCGACGAACGCCCCGACGTGGTGATCCTGGCCGCGGCCAAGGTCGGCGGCATCCATGCCAACGACACCTATCCGGCCGAATTCATCTACGAAAACCTGATGATCCAGGCCAACGTGATTCATCAGGCCCATGCGGCCGGCGTCGGGCGGCTCTTGTTCCTGGGGTCGTCCTGCATCTACCCGCGCGCCGTGGCCCAGCCGATGCGCGAGGACGCGCTGCTGACCGGCGTGCTTGAGCCGACGAACGAACCCTACGCCATCGCCAAGATCGCCGGCATCAAGCTGTGCGAAAGCTACAACCGGCAGTATGGCACCGATTATCGCAGCGTCATGCCCACCAACCTTTACGGGCCGGGCGACAACTTTCACCCGCAGAACAGCCATGTCCTGCCCGCGATGCTGCGCCGCTTCCACGAGGCGGCGCGCGACGGCCTGGCCGAGGTGGTGGTCTGGGGCACTGGCGCCCCGCGGCGCGAATTCCTGCATGTCGACGACATGGCCGAGGCCAGCCTGCATGTGCTGGACCTGGATCGCGCCGCCTATCAGGCGGCCACGCAGCCGATGCTGAGCCATATCAACGTTGGCACCGGTGAAGACGTGTCGATCGCCGACCTGGCCGCATTGGTGGCAAGGGTCACGGGTTTTTCTGGCAGCATCCGGTTCGACGCGACACGCCCCGACGGCACGCCGCGCAAGCTGATGGATGTGTCGCGGCTGGCCCAGATGGGCTGGCGGGCCTCGATCCCGCTGCGGAGGGGAGTGGCAGAGACCTATGCATGGTTTCTGGACAACGTCGAAACGCTGCGCGAGGCATGACCTGCCTCGTTCCGCGCAGAGCCGGCCGCTGCGCTGCGGCCAACAGGGTCAGGCCCGGCGGGCGGGAAAACCGCTCCGGTCGATTGGCGGCTCATCCACGACCACACCCAGGCCGTCACAGATAAGCAGCCACAATATGGCGCAACAGGGGAACAGGATGAGAGGCGTCATGTTTGCTCGATCTTTGTCTAGCCGGTCTCTTCCACCTACAATTGATCCATTACAGTATTGTTAAAGTAAACCCCCGCGCATGAAGAATGCCGTCCAGGCCAACCCATGATTGCGGGGGGTTGCGTGCGCCGGCACAGGCAGGACTGCATCGTCGCATGGAATCCACGGCCGCAACCTGATTGGCGAACCCACGAATGATCGGAAACCTTTAATCGTCCTTTCCGAACATCGGGGCGCGCTGCCAACCAATGATTAAGGCCGTTCCGCTTTCCTGACCCGGCTTCGGTCCGCGGTGCCGGCCACGCTTGTCCCCGGCACCCGGACCCCGGAATGGGAGTCACGGAATGCACATCTTATCCCCCCGCTTGCGGGCCTGGAGAAGTCATGTCCTGCCGGTCGCGACCGCCGTGATCGTCCTGCTGGCAACCGCTCTGGCCCCGCCCGTCCAGGCGCAAAGCACGGCGATGGTGGTCCGAAATGACCGCGGCGGCCTGTTGGGGCAGCGCAACGCGGAAATCCGGGCGCTGCGCGCCTCCGGACAACGGGTCGAGTTGCGCGGTCTCTGCCTGTCGGCCTGCACGATGTACCTGAGCCTGCCGAATGCCTGCGTCTCACCTTCGGCCATCTTCGGCTTTCACGGGCCGTCGCGCGGCGGTCGCCCTCTTCCGGCGGCCGAGTTCGAGCATTGGTCAGAGCTGATGGCGCGCAACTACCGTGAGCCGCTGCGCAGCTGGTTCATGGCAAAAGGGCGCTTCATCACCGAAGGCTACTTCGAGATGTCAGGTGCGGAACTGATCCGCCTGGGCTATCCGAACTGCTGACCGGGCCTGCCCGGTCAGTTTCCCGTGCCCGAGGTCGACGGCGTGCCACCGCCGCCACCGCCGGCGCCGGCCACCAGCGCCAGGCCCGCCGCCGCGGCACCCACGCCGCCCAGACCGCCCAGACCCGCCGCCAGCGGCACGAAGCCCTCGGCGTCCTCGCATTGCACCTCGACCTTGTTGTCGGTCTCGTTGACATAGCGGGCCGCGACCACGGTACGGTCTTCGCCGCAGGCCTTGCGCTCGTTCAGCAGGGCGATCAGTTGCTCTTCGTTCAGCCGCTCCTGCGCAAGGGCACCCATCGGGGCCAGGGCAGTCAGGGCAACAAGGGCAATGGCGCGCAGCTTCATGGTCCAACCTCCGGAGACAACGTCGTTTCCATAGCATGGAAGCCGTCGCCTTGCCTAGGCTTTCCGAGGTATCCTCTGCCGCTTCGCCCGGCTCGGCGACATGGCGCCGGGAGGCCGCCCGTCATTCCAGCAAGCTCGTCTCGATGTAGCCGATTTCAGGCGATACCCATTGCCGCGACCGCATCACCCGGCCCGAAGCATCCAGCCAGAACACGTTGACGAAGCTGTCCACCCGAGCGCCGCAATGTTCTTCGATCCGCAGAAAGGATTGCCCGCGCACGGTGTCGCGGCCCACGCGCTCCATCCGGCAGCCGGCATTCAGGTAGGCCGCATGGTTTTCGCCCGACAGGTAGCGCAGCTGGCGCCGGTACAACCCGCCCCCTGCCCCCGCCATCGCGTCCAGCGCCGGCTGCGCATCCGCCCCCATCAGGTCGAACCCCAGGCCGCGCGTCCCCACCAGCACGCCGCGCCGGAACGACACCGAAATCCGGTCGATCGCCATCCAGGTCTCGATGTCGCCGCTGATCGCGCTGCGCGTCAGCACCGCATCCGCCCCGCGCGAGGGCACCACGATCCGCATCACCGGCCCCGAAACACCCGGTTGCGCCGCAACCGCTCCGGCCTCGGGCGTCGATCCGATCAGCCGGTCGACGGTGGGCTGGCACCCGGCCAGCGCCGCGACGGCAAGGGAAAGCAAAAGACGCCTCATTTCCAGAACCGCCCCCAGGTGCCGTCCATCTCGGTCGCCTGCAGACCGCGCACCGTCTCATAAAGCCGGTCCGAGACGTAAAGCCGCGCGCCACCGTCGCGCTGGATCGGACGGATCACCGTGCTGTAGCGCGTCTTCAAGGGCTTGCCCGTCACCCAGTCGATGGGAACCGTGATGATGATGCCCTTGTCGAACGACCCCTCGCCGAATTCTTCCGCCGAGACATCGGTAATCGTGGCATAGGCGCCGATCTTCCAGCCGTTGTCGAATTCGCGCGCCAGCGTCAGTGTCGCGCCGCGGTCGCCGGCCAGATAGCGGCCGACGTCCAGCTGCCCGGTATAGCCGCGGCCGAAGTCATAGTAGGCCGACAAGTGCCCGGTCGCCACGGAATAGTCCTGGAACCCGAACATCTGGTCGAAATCGCGCTGCTTGACGTAGTTCAGTTCGGCGCCAAGGGCGATGCGGCTGTTCTGCGGCTTCCACAAGAGCTCGGTCGAGACGCCGCCGAACATCGACTCCAGGTAGCCCAGGGTGACGCGACCGAACAGATCCTTGCCGGGCCGGAAGAAGAAGCTGGCCGTCAGCTCGGGAATGGTCGTGCTGCCGCCCTTGAAGTACAGGCTCGCATCGCTGCGCACATGCGGCAGCACCGAATCGGACACCCGCGTCGCCGTATCCAGGTTGCCGGCCAGCTTTTGCTGCACCCGGCCCGACAGCACCAGTCCCGGCACCAGTTCCGCCCGGCCCCACAGCACCGCGCCCACGTCCGCCCGCAACGGGGCATCGGGGTCGAAAAGGCTGGGGGTGAAATAGGGGCCGATGCCATAGGTCAGGATCGGATAGCGCCCGTCCACCGGCGGCAGGCTGGCCGTCTGGTCGCGGATCATCGTGCGCGAGCGCAGCAGGTCGGGGGCGACGGGATGGAACTCCAGCTCTTCCAGGTCGCTGCGCCGCAGGGTGACAGAGGTGACCGGCACGCCCTGTGCCGCCAGCCGGATCTCGAAAGTATCCACCCCGACCGGGGCCAGCCGCGTCAGCACCCGCGCCGCCCGCCCCGTCGCCTGGGCAGCGATGCCGTAGCGGTCGTTGCGGATCTGGATGCGCAGGGTCTTGCCGGAAACCTCGAACCCGTCCAGCGCCAGGCCTTCGGCGGCCAGCGCCGCGCCGATCTCGTCGGGCATTCCGGCGTCGTCCAGCGCCAGCCAGGGCTGGCCGCCCAAGGCTTCGGCGGTGCGCCGGAACACCGGCGG
Source organism: Fuscovulum sp. (assembly GCA_018058035.1). Taxonomy (GTDB): domain Bacteria; phylum Pseudomonadota; class Alphaproteobacteria; order Rhodobacterales; family Rhodobacteraceae; genus Pseudogemmobacter. The sequence goes on along the minus strand of JAGPCN010000018.1, from coordinate 7,414 downwards.
CGGCGCCGGGTCCAGCCCCGAGCCGAAGCGCGGCGCCTTGGGGTTCAGCGCATAGGTCAGCTGCACGCCGACCTCGGAGCCGTACAAGTAGCTGGCCGCCACCGAAACCCGATCGTTGACCTGATAGGTCACCCCGAAGTTCAGCGGCGACTTGCGGTCGAAGGCAGTCCCGTCCTCGCGCGCGTAGTCGTCCGAGGAATACTCAAGCACCACGCGCAGCCGGTCCGTCGCCTGCCATTCGATGCCGCCGAACATCGCGGCCGGGCCGTGGAACCAGGTCTGCGGCTCGAAGGTGCCACCCTCGGCGCCGCGGTCGGTGGACCGGGTGGTGAAACTTTCGCTGATCAGCGACAGCGGGTTCTTGAAGCTGCCGAACGACCCCAGCCGCCCCCAGCCGATCCCCAGCGAGGCGCGCAGCCGCGGCGTCAGTGTCTTCGAGGCGACGACATACTCCCCGGCATAGATGCCGGTGCCGACCAGGTCGTTGATGCCCACCGAAAAGGCCGGGCGGACCCGGCCTTCGTCGATGAAGCGATACTGCACCGAAAAGCTGCGGTCGAAGATGTAGGGAAAGATCTTGGTCGTGTTCGGTCGCGACCGCAGGTCGTACAGGAAGGAATAGCGGAACGACGCCGAAAGCCTGTCCGAAATCTGGAACGTCAGCGTTGTCCGCGTGGTGTTGCGGAAATGGCTGACCATGAAGCCCAGCTCGGCATCCTCGCGGCCAAAGGCCGTGGGCATGTCGATCATGCCCGGGATGCCATAGCTGTTGTATCCCCAGGCCGGCGCGCCGATCTCTGCCATCGCGGGGCCGGAAAGGGCGCAGGCCAGGCAGGCCGCGCCTTTCAGGGATGCTCGCTGGCGCAGCACTTTCGACATCTCGCCCCGGTTCTTGCGATTCCGCCTGTGTCCAGGCATCGGGCAAGTTTGACGACGCCAGCGCGGAAGGTCAATTGCGCCAGGGCCTGCAATCAGAGCAACGACAGAAGCTGCGGATCCGTCAGGCGGCTCGCAAAATAGCGCACCGATCGCAGGTAGCCGTTGATTGTCAACGTGTTGGAAGACGAGTGTCCCAGGAAGATCGACGTCACCGAAGTCAGCGCCACCGGGTTCGCGTCCGTGGCCAGCACCCCGGCAAAGCCGACCGCTCGCCCGGATGCCGAATAGGCCAGTACCCCGCGCCGGATGCCCTTGGTGATGTCGCTGCCGTTGGCCCGCGTCAACGAGGCAGACCCGTTGAAGGCCTGCAGGCTGTTGGCCGAGTTCGGGGCAACGCGCGCCGCCAGGTTCAGGGCTGTCTGCGATCCGTCAAGACCGACGATCCGGGAGTTGCCGGGTTCGGCATTGATGTTCTGCCATTCGACCGCGATGGTACCTTCGGTTGCGTTCCACCAGCCTCCGACCGCAACGCTTGCCCGGTCATCGGATCGCGCCACCGGCGCACCGGCCGTCATGATATGGCTTGTGGCGCAGATGCCGGCCTCCAGCTGCGGTTCGATCACGCTTCCCGCCAGGGTCAGCGTCAGGGTTCCGGCGGTCGGCGTGAACACCAGATCGACACGCTGGCTTGCACCCGTGCCGTTCACCACCGCCGCATGCGCCCCCGACAGCGTGATGCTGCCGGTGCCGCGAAACGACAGCGCGTAGGACTGTGCGGTCACGGCGATGGCCTGCGTGGCCGGGGTGGCGCTGTTCAGGAACAGGTTGGTCCGGGCGCCCTCGATCAGAAGACCGCGCCGCGCCAGCGTCACCGGGTCGTGGTCAAGGCGCGGCGCGTCGGCCGCCGCGGTCTGGAGTGCGCCCGTGGCGTCGAAATAGGTCGCCGCACTGGCACGGGCAAAGGTGATGACCGACCCGAAGCCCCCGGGCGTGAACACGTCGTTCACGAAATCCAGCCGCAGAGCCGGCGGCGGCAGGGTGACGCGCGGGCGGATCGGCCGGCTTGTGGCCGTCAGATCGCAGATCAGTTTCATGCCAGGACCATCGCATGGATACCGGCGGCGGTGGTGCCGGTCAGGTGTACCCGGCGCACGCCCACCGGCAGGATCGAGAAGTCGGCGACCGTCACGGCGCGGGTGTTGCCCGCCTCGGTCACGATCGACAGGCTGCCGCCGGTCTGCACATACAGCGCCAGCGCGACCACGGGCAGGTCGGAAGAATCGGACGGCGTCACCGGCAACAGGTCGTGGGCGGGGCCGGAAAGCGCGCTTTCCCGGCTGTCGAACGGATTGGTCATGGATCAGCTCCGGCATGATTGTCGCAGGAGCGGAAACTATTGACGGAAGGTTAACCATCGCCTGCGGCAGCGTACGCTGCCCCCGGCCGCCCGCCCTAATCGTCCAGTTGCGCCAGCGTCCGGCCCTCGGCGATAAGCCGGTCCAACAGCGGATGCGGCGCCCAGACCGGAGGCGCGCCTTCGTCGCGGCTCCAGGCCCGCAGGTCGCGGCGCAGCACCATCAGTCCGCGCTGGCCGGCATGGTGCATCGGCCCGCCCCGCCAGCGCGGATAGCCAAAGCCCGCCACCAGGACCAGGTCGATGTCCGAGGGCCGCAGCGCCACCCGCGCATCCAGCATCCGCAAGCCTTCGTTCGCCATCGCGCCCTGCCAGCGGCGCAGGATCTCGTCGGCGGCCATTTCGCGCATCGCGGGCAGGGTCTCGGGGTCGGGCAGGTCGGGCATCGCATGGCCGAACTCGTCCAGCGCCTGAGCGAGCACCCGCCGCGGCACTCCCATCGCCATCAGCCGCGCCAGCGCTGCCCGCCCGGCGCCCTGCACCCGGCGGCCGACGATCGGCATCTTGCCCTCCGGCACGGGCGGCAAGGCCAGCCGGCGCAGCATCTGCACTGCCACTGCCACCTGTTCGGGCGCGGCGCCATCGGGCAGCGCCAGCTCCGTCATCCGGGCCGAGGGTGCCAGCGCCAGCCCCATCGCTCCCTCGGCGCCGCCCAGCACCAGGTGCGGCACCCCGGGCAGCAGCCGGCGCAAGGCCGCCAGCCCCGCGCCCGCAGCGGCATGCACCACCAGATCGCAAGCCCCCAGGCCGCGCGGATCCGCCGTGTCAGTCAGCCGCGCCCGGTCGGCATCGCGCTGCACCGCCGACAGGCGGCCGGCGCGCACTTCGTCCTCTTGCCGGTCGGCGACCCATTGCACCGCCGCCGCCCGGCGCGCGGCATCGGGTTCGGCCCAGGTGACCCGCAGGCCGTGGCCCAAGGCAACCAGCGCCAGCGGCGCCATATGCGGCGCCTGGCCCGCCAGACCCAGGTGCTGCACCGCCTTGGGCCGCACCCGCTGCACCGCCGCCGGCAGCACCGCCGCCCGCCGTTCGGCCCGCGCGGCGGCGGCCAGGCCCTGCGCCTCGGGGCCTTCCTCAAGGTCCTCGCGCGCCACCGCCTCCATCGCCAGGCCGTTCTCGAACGGCAGCACCAGCGCCGCAGCGATGCAGTCGATGATGTGGAAGGGGGCGGGCAGGACGCCACGCGCCGCCTCGGCCCGCGCCGCCGCCACTGCCGCGTTGAAGGCCGCCGGATCGCGCAACCCGTCGTACCGCGCGCTGACCGGCCGCGGCCCCGGCTGCACCAGCGCCAGCGCCGCTGCGGCGCCGACCGCATCCGGCCCTTCATGCAACCGGTCGACCAATCCCATCGCCAGCGCCTCGGCCGCCCCTACCGGCCGGCCCTTCAGCAACAGCTCCAGCGCATCGGCCGCGCCCACCAGCCGCGGCAGGCGCTGCGTCGTGCCGGCCTCGGGCACCAGGCCCAGTCCCACCTCGGGAAACACCATGCGGGCGCCGGCATCGGCCAGCCGCAAATGCGCCGCCAGCGCCAGTTCCGCCCCCGGCCCCACGGTCAGGCCCTGCATCACCACGGCGACCGGCAGTTCCAGCGTCTCGACCGCACGACAAATCTCTGCCAGCGAGGGATGGCCGCCCGGGCTGTCGATCGTCGAGGCCGCCGAGAAGTTGTGCCCCGCGCCCGTCAGGACCACCGCGCGCGCGCCCCGGCTGCGCGCCTCGACCAACGCCAGCAGCAACTGGCCGCGCAGGGCGGGCGTCAGCGCATTGGCGGGCGGATTGTCGATGGTGACGACCATCGCCCCGTCCTCGCGCAGGTCCGTGCGCACTTCTCCTGCGGCTGCGGTCATCTGTGCCCCGTCGCGGGCCCGGCCCCTCGCCCAAGCCCCGCCCCACTTAACAGGCTTTGCCAAGGGCTTGGCAAGCCTCTCCCGCAGGACCGTGGTAGCCGGTCAGACCGGCATGTTGTCGAACATGGCCTCGGTCGCGGCCTCTTCGGCGCGGGCCTGCGCCTCGGCCTCGGCGGTTCCAGGCACCGCCTCCGGCACCTCGGCGCCGGTCATCAGCGCCTTCAGCGCCGTCATCTCGGCCAAGAGCAGCGCCAGCGAGGCCGTGGTGCCCGCCGCCGCCATTCCGGCGGCGCTTTCCGCCAGCCGGGCCGCTGCCGTCCGTTCGGTCCGCATCGTCATGGCATCATCCCCCTTTTTCCCGGCGCGCGCCCGCGCAGTTGCGGCAGAACGGCGTAAAGGGCAGCACGTCCAGCCGCGCTTCGCCGATCTCGCCGCCGCAGCGGGCGCAGGCGCCATAGTCTCCGCTGTCGATTCGGGCCAACGCCGCCTCGATCATCCGGATTTCCTGCTGGGCCCCCAGACCCGTCGCCTCCAACACCTCGTCGCCCTCGCGTTCGACCGCCAGTTCTTCCCAATCCTGCTCGCTGTGCGAATCCAGCTCGGTCTCGATCGCGGCCAGCCGGGCACGCAGATCGTCCTGCCGGTTCAGCAATTGCGCCTTGCGCTCGGCGGCGGTCTTGCGTTGGGCTTGCGGCATTCAGGCACCTCTCCTCTTCGCTCGGGCGATCCTGAGCCAGCCTGCGCGCGCCTGCCTTGACGCAGGTCAAGTCGGGCCAAGAGGGGCTGACAAGGGGGGCCTTTTTCCCGCAGCCTTCTGCCGCTATGGTCGCGCCAGCCGCAGCCAAGACGCACCGCAACGACAGGACCACCCCGCATGGACATCCGGCCGATCACCCCCGACTACGCCGTCTCGCCGCAGATCGCGCCCGAGGATCTGGCCGCCATCCGCGCCGCCGGTTTCACCACCGTCATCGACAACCGCCCCGACGCCGAGATCCCGCCCGACCTGCACACCGACACCATGGCCCGGGCGGCCGAGGCGGCGGGGCTGGTCTTCGTGGCGAACCCGGTGATCGGCGGCGCGCTGACGATGGACAACGTCCAGGCCCAGGCCGCGGCGATCGCCGCTGCCGCCGGCCCGGTGCTGGCCTATTGCGCCAGCGGCAACCGGTCGTCGATCGTCTGGGCGCTGGCACACGCCGGCCTCCGGCCGACCGACGAGCTGATCGCCCTTCCCGCCCGCCATGGCTATACGCTGGAGCATTTGCGGCCGCAGCTGGACCAGCTGGCCGCCAGCCGCGTCTGAGGGCGCCGGTCAGCCCGCCGCCAGCAGACCGCCGTCCAGGTCCATGGGCGCGGCGAACTGGGCGAAGGGATCGGCCACCGCTGGCAGGTCGGCCATCGGCGCGCCCGGACCTTCTGCTAGCATCGCGCTGCCTTGCCCCGGTCCTTGCGTCCCGCCTGCCGCCTCATCCTGCGACAGCCGCAGCGCCCGCATCCCCTTTTGCTGGCCCAGCCGCGCCCGCCCCACCGGCGTGCCGTCGATGCCCTCAAGTCCGATCCGGTCCAGCGCGGCGTTCGGCAGCGGCAGCACCTGGTCGGGCTGCAGGGCCATCACCGCGCTCAGCGGCAGGGTGACGCGGGCGATGACCGCCTCCAGCGTGCAGCCCGCGGCCATTACCACCTCGCCCAACGCCGTCGAAAAACCCGGCGCCACGGGCGGCGCGCGGTTGGCGCGGCCGGCCTTCGGAACCGGGCGATGGCCGCGCCCTTCGGCGGGCAGCGCCAGGACCAGCTTGCCGCTGCGCGTACCCGAGGCCAGCGACAGCTCGGCCGTCAGCACGCGATAGGGCTGGTCCTCCAGCAACAGGCCCAGGGGGCGCGGGTCCTCCAGGAACGAGGCGTAGCGGAAGCCCCCGGCCCAGACCAGGTCGGCCTCCTCGGCCAGGATCGATTCCAGCTCTTCCAGCGCGCGGTCAACCACGCCGGCCACCATCGCCGCATCGGTGCGCGTCGGGCGGCGCGGCAAGGGCGGCGCGGCCGAAACCCGGCCCGTGGTCTGCATCTCGATCAGGGCCGACATCACCTCTGTCGACATCGCCAAGAGGCCCAAGCCCCCCTGCGGCCCGTCCAACAGCGCCAGCAAGGCCCGGTCGGGCGGCAGTTCCAGCAGTTCGGCCAGGCTGCGCCGCGCCAGCCCCATCGCCGCCACCTCGACCAGAAGGCCCGAGGCATCGCGCGCCGCGCGGGCAAAGGCCAGCCGCCAGCCCTGATCGGCCCCGGGGCCGCCTTCGGCCCCCGAGGCCGCGGCTCGGGCCAGTTTGCGCCGGATGATGTCGTTCATGCGCCACCTGATCGCGGGGGCCGGGCGTGCCCCCAGGCGCCACCCTAGCCACATCGTCCTTGCCAAAGCGTTAAGCCGCGCGGGCCTCCAGCCGCAAGGGTATGGTGACCCGGAACGCAGCCCCGCCCTGCCCCGGCAGATAGGCGATGGTGCCGCCCAGGTTGGCCACGATCTCGCGGCAGATCGCCAGGCCCAGCCCCGCCCCCTTGGCGCGGGATTCGTTCGGCAGGCGCGAGAATTTCTCGAACACCAGCGCCTGCGCCTCTTTCGGGATTCCGCTGCCGTTGTCGGCCAGGTCCACGATCACCCGCCCCGCCTTCAGCCGGACCGAGATGCGCAACTCGGGCTGGCGCGCATCGCAATACTTGCGCGCATTCGAGATCAGGTTGATGAACACCTGCGTCAGCCGGTCGGCATCGGTGCGCACAAAGACATTCTCGGCCGCCAGGTCGCGGATCAGCACGAAATCGCGCTCGGGCTTGACCTGTTCGCTGGCCTGGATTGCCCGGTCGATCATCTCGCGCAGGTTGGCCAGGCTCAGCGACAGGCTGACCTTGCCGTTCTCCAGCACGCTCAGGTCCAGAAGGTCGTCCAGAAGCCGCGTCAGCCGCTTGGCCTCTTCGTGGATGATTCGGCCATTGCGCGCCACCATCTCGGGCGGCAGGTCGCCCTCGGTCAGGATCTCGGAAAACGCCCGGATGCTGGTCATCGGCGTGCGCAGTTCGTGGCTGATCTGGCTGAGGAAGGCATCCTTCTGCACTGACAGCCGGGTCAGCTTGTCGTTGGCTTCGCGCAGCGCGCCGGCGGTGCGGGTCAGTTCCTCGCGCTGCGCCTCAAGCTGGGCGGAATATTCCATGATCTGAAGGCTTTCCGAGGCCACCGCCATCAGGTCCTCGACCGAGACCATGGCCCGCCCGACCAGCTGGCTGA
>JAGPCN010000232.1 GCA_018058035.1 Fuscovulum sp. | reverse complement strand
CCCTGTTCCTGGGCGGCCCCGAAGTGCGCCAGGCCCTGTTCACCCTGCTGTATACCGGGCTGGAGTTTGACGGCGACCAGCGCCTGGGCCGGCCGATGGGCGAACCCTCGCGCGCCACCCCCGCCAAGGCCGAGGCCATCGCTTCGGGCCGGTCCCTGCGCAACGTACTGATATCGCTGCAATCCCTGCGCGGGATGCTGGTCAGCCTGACCCCGGACGCGCCGCGCACCGCTGCCGCCTTTGACCACGCCATCTCCCTGGCCAAGGGCCTGGACGACCCCGTCTTCGCCGGCGTCGCCACGCCCGAAGGCCGGCTGAGGGTGGAAATCCTGCAACAGGCGATCTCGCATATCCGCGAGGTCGCGCTGCTAGAGGCGGCGCCCGAACTCGACGTGGGCATCGGCTTCAACGCCGCGGACGGCGACTGAGATGGCCACACGACGCGCCTTTCTGGCCGGCCTTGCGGCGACGCTGGCCCCCCGCCCGACCTGGGCCGAGGTCGGCAGCCCCGCCTTCCTGGCCGCTGCCCGTGCCGGACAGGACTATGTCCTGCATGGCCTGACCGAAACCGGCGACAGCCTGTTCTCCCTGCCCTTGCCCGCCCGCGGCCACGCCGCCGCCGCCCACCCGACGCTGGCCCTTGCCGTGGCCTTTGCCCGCCGCCCCGGCACCTTCGCGCTGGTCATCGACTGCCTCCGCGGCACGACCGCGGCCCGCCTGACCCCGCCCGAGGGCCGCCAGTTCAACGGCCACGGCGTTTTTGCCGGGGACGGCGCGCTTCTCATGACCTCGGAGGTCGCCGCCGAAACCTCGGACGGCCTGCTGGGCCTGTGGGAGACCGCAACCTGGGCGCGCATCGGCGAATGGCCGACCGGCGGCATCGGCCCGCATGACCTGAGGTGCCTGCCTGACGGCCGGCTGGTCGTCGCCAACGGTGGTATCCGCACCGACCCGACCGACCGCCGCAAGCTGAACCTCGATACGATGCGGCCGAACCTGACCCTGCTGGCCGCGGACGGAGAGATCCTGGACCAGGCCGCCCTGCCCGAGGCGCTGCACCGGAACTCGATCCGCCACCTTGCCCGGCAGGGCGATGCCATCGCCTTTGCCATGCAATGGGAGGGCGACGCCGCCGAACCCGTGCCGCAACTGGGCCTCTGGACGCCCGGCAGCGCCCCCATGCTGTGCCCGCCAGACGACACCCAGGCCTTCGCGATGAAGGGCTATGCCGGGTCCATCGCAACTGCCCCCGGCCTTGTCGCGCTGACCTCGGCCCCCGGCGGCGCGCTGATGCTGTTCGACGCCGCGGGCGCACCGCTGGCCACCCACCGCCGCGCCGATGTCTCGGGCGTGGCTCTGGGTCCGCGTGGCCTGGTCGCCACCGACGGCCAGGGCGGCATCTGGGCGGTCGACGGCCAAGGATTGCAGCTTCTCGCACATCACCCGGTGGCCTGGGACAACCATCTGGTGTCACTGGCCTGATCCGGGCCGCACGGCTGGCCCTTGCCTTTGGCCGCGGGTTCGGCGCAGCCTTGGGCCAACCACAGCCGGAGCGCCCATGTCCCCCCGCGACCACGTCTCGATTTCCGCCACCAACGCCCTGCCAAAGGTCGTCCGCGCGAAGGGCCCCTATCTCTGGGATGCCGAGGGGCGGCAATACATCGACGGCTCGGGCGGCCCCGCCGTCTATTGCCTGGGCCATGCGAACGACGAGGTGAACCGCGCGATCTGCGACCAGTTGCAGGCCCTCGCCCACGGCTACCGCTATAACTTCACCACCGATGCGCTTGAAGAGCTTACCGAAATCGTCCAAGATCGCTGCGGCGGTTCGTTGCGCGAGATGGTCTTCGTCACCGGCGGGTCCGAGGCGGTGGAAAGCTGCCTGAAAATCGCGCTGCAATACCAGACCGCCATCGGCCAGAAGTCGCGCCGCCTGTTCATCAGCCGCGAAAGGTCGTGGCACGGCAACACGCTGGGCGCCTTGGGATTGTCGGGATTTTCTGAAAGAACAGTAGCTTATGAGGGGGCCTTCATCCCCTCGATCAAGATCCCGCCTGCCAATGCCTACCGCCCCGTCCCCGGCGCCACGCCGGAAACCGCCGGCCCCGCCGCCGCAGCCGAGCTTGAGGCCGCGATCCTGCGCGCAGGCGCGGAAAACGTCGCCGCCTTCGTCTTTGAACCCGTGGTCGGTGCGGCGGGCGGCTGCGTGCCCGCGCCCCCCGGCTATGCCCAAGCGGTGCGCGACATCTGCACCCGCCACGGCGTCCTGATGATCGCCGACGAGGTGATGAGCGGTGCCGGCCGCTGCGGCACCTGGCGCGCGCTGGCCCATGACGGGGTGGAACCCGACATCATGGCCATCGCCAAGGGCCTTGCGGGCGGCTACCAACCCCTTGGCGCCGCGATCTGCACGACCGCGGTGTGGGAGGCGATCCGCGCGAAAGATGGCGCCTTCGGCACCGGCCACACCTTCACCGGCCACACCGCCGCATGCGCCGCCGGCGTCGCCGTGCAGAAGATCGTCGCCCGCGAAGGGCTGGTAGACAGGGTCGCCGCCAACGGCCCCCGGCTGAAATCCTGGCTGGCGCAGGCGCTGACCGGGGTCGACGCCATCGGCGACATCCGCGGCCGCGGCCATTTCATCGCGCTGGAGCTGGTGGCCGACCGCGCCAAGCGAACTCCGTTCGACAAAGACCTGAAGCTGTTCATGAAGATCCGCGCGCAGGCAATGCGCAACGGCCTGATATGCTACCCCGTCGGCGGCAATGTCGATGGCCAGTCCGGCGATATCGTCATCTTCGCCCCGCCCTACAACTGCACCGATGACGAACTGACCGAGATCGTCGACAAGGGCGCGACATCCGTCCGCCAGGTCCTGCAATCGGAGGGGCTGGCATGACCCAGAAGATCATCATCTCCTGCGCCATCACCGGGTCGATCCACACGCCCTCGATGTCGCCGCACCTGCCGGTCACCGCCGACCAGATCGCCACCCAGGCCATCGACGCCGCCCGCGCCGGGGCGACCGTCCTGCACCTGCACGCGCGCAACCCCGCCAACGGCCACCCCTCGGCCGATCCGGCGCACTGGATGGCCTTCCTGCCGCGCATCGCCGCAGGCTGCGACGCCATCGTCAACATGACCACCGGCGGCAGCGCGATCATGACGCTGGACCAGCGCCTTGCCGCCCCCATCCAGGCGCAGCCGGAACTGTGCAGCCTGAACATGGGCAGCATGAACTTTGCCCTCTATCCCATGCTGGCCAAACGGAAAGACTGGCTGCACGACTGGGAGGAGCAGTTCCTGCGCAACACCGACGACCTGGTGTTCAAGAACACCCCCCGCGACATCGAGGCGGTGCTGACCCGGATGGGCGCCCAGCGCGGCGCGCGGTTCGAGTTCGAATGCTACGACGTCAGCCACCTCTACATGCTCAAGCATTTCGAGGATCGCGGCATGATCCGCGCCCCGATCTTCCTGCAATTCGTCATGGGCGTCCTTGGCGGCATCGCGGCCGAACCCGACCACCTGATCCACCTGAAACAGACCGCCGACCGCCTGTTCGGCGACCGCTACCTGTGGTCGGTCCTTGCCGCAGGCCGCAAGCAGATGGCCATGGCCGCGATGGCCGCCGGGATGGGCGGCCACGTCCGCGTGGGGCTGGAGGACAACCTCTACATTGCCCACGGCCAGCTTGCCCGCTCCAACGCGGAGCAGGTGGAAAAGGTCCGCACCATCGTCGAACACCTTGGCCGCAGCGTCGCCACCCCGGATGAGGCGCGGGCGATGCTGGGCACCAAGGGCGCGGATGCCGTGGCCTTCCGATGATCCTGTCCGACCGCCCCGACCCCGCCGCCGTCGCCGCCGCCCTGCGGGCGCTGTCGCGCGACATGGGCGACCCCTACCTGATGCCCGATGCCACCGTGGCCCGCGCGCTGGCCGCAGGCATCGCCGGCGCAATCCTGGCCGAAGACAGCGCACCAAGGGGCGTCGCGCTCTACTCCCTCTTCCTCTCCACCACCCGCGGCCAGGTCGGGGCCTTCGTCACCGACCTCTGGGTCGATGCCTCCCAGCGCGGCACCGGCCTTGGCCGCCGCCTTCTTGCCGCCGTGCGTGACCGTGCTGCTGCCGACTGGGGGACCACCTTCCTGCGGCTGAACTTCTACGCCGACAACGGCCCCGCCGCCGCCTTCTACACCCGCCTCGGCTTTCGCGCCAAACCCCAGGAAACCTGGGTGACGCTCGAAGGCCCCGACCTGGACGCGCTGCGATGAAAGCCTTTCTCGACCCCCGCCAGCGCGCCCATGACCCGCGTCATTTCATGGCAAACGGCGCGCTGTCGCCCAACCCCGAGGTTCCGGCCCGGATCGACGCCCTGCAAGCCGGAGCCATCGCCGCAGGCTGCACCTTCCACGCCCCGCAGGACCAGGGGCTTGGCCCCATTGCCGCCCTCCACAGCGCCGAATACCTGACCTTCCTGCGCACCGCCCATGCAAGGTGGAGCCGCATCGAAGGCGCCTCGCCCGAGGTGATCCCCAACATCCACCCCGCCAGCCGCACCGACAGCTACCCCAAGTCCGTCCTTGGCCAGGCCGGGTTCCACCAGGCCGACACTTCCTGCCCGATCTCCTCGGGCACCTGTGACGCGGCCTACTGGTCGGCGCAAACCGCCCTTTCCGCCGCCGACGCCCTCACTTCAGACCCGATGGCCTATGCCCTCTGCCGCCCCCCCGGCCACCATGCCTTTGCCGACCTTGCGGGGGGCTTCTGCTTTCTCAACAACGCCGCCATCGCCGCCGAGTCCCTTCGGCAAAAGGGCCTGCGCCCCGCCATCCTGGATGTCGACGTCCACCACGGCAACGGCACGCAGGGCATCTTCTACACCCGCGCCGACGTGCTGACCGTCTCGATCCACGCCGACCCGATCCGCTTCTACCCGTTCTACTGGGGCCACGCGCACGAACGGGGCACGGGCGCAGGGCTGGGCGCGAACCTCAACCTGCCCCTGCCGCGCGGCACCGACGATGCGGGCTACCTGGCCGCCCTCGCCACAGCCCTGCAAACCATCGACAGCTTCGGCGCCGATGTGATCGTGGTGGCCCTTGGCCTTGACGCCCACATCAACGACCCCTTCCAGGGCTTCCGCGTCACCACCCAGGGCTTCACCCGCATCGCCGAGGCCATCGCCGCCACCCGCAAGCGCCTGCTGATCGTGCAGGAGGGTGGCTACATGTCGCCCGACCTCGGGCCGAACCTGACCGCCTTCCTGAGCGGAGTCCAATGATGCTGCAAGGCTTCTTCACCGCCGCCCCGCACGACACCGGCGACCCCGTCTCCGGGCACTACTACGAAACGGCCAGCCCCGACCCCGCCCGCGCTCAGGTCTGGGGCTATACCGACCGGATCAGCCATGCCCCCGGCGAAACGCTGCGCCTGCACGCCATGTCCTCTGCACCGCAGATCAAACTCACCATCACGCGCGATGGCCTTGTCCCGGAAAAGGTGCTGGAATCCACCATCCCCGGCGGCTTCGCCCCCACCCCCGCCGAGTGTTCCGTCACCGGTTGCGGCTGGCCCGAGCGCTTCGCCCTGACCATCCCCGAGACGTGGAGATCCGGCGTCTACCGCATCACGCTGACCATCCCCGGCCACAGCAGCGACCACATGTTCGTCCTGCGCGCCGCCGCCCCACAGGCCCGCATCGCCATGGTGCTGGCGACCGGCACCTGGTGCGCCTACAACGACTGGGGCGGGTCGAACCACTACCAGGGCCTGACCGGCCCCGAGGGCCGAACCTTTGCCGCCAATGTCTCGGTGCGGCGGCCTTGGGCCAAGGGCTTCGTCCGGTGGCCCGCCGATGCCCCCCGCATCCCGCATGCCACCCCGCCGAACCGCCCGCCCGCCTATCCGCACATGGACTATGCCCGCGCCAACGGCATCTCCAAGAAATACGCCTCGTCCGGCTGGGCGGCGTTCGAGCGGCCCTTTGCGCTGTGGTGCGAACACCAGGGCATCGCGCTGGACTACCTGACCCAGCACGACCTGCACCGCGACCCTTCCTGCCTGAACGCCTATCCCCGCGCGCTGATCGCAGGCCATGACGAATACTGGACGTGGGAGATGCGCGACGCGCTGGAGGGCTGGCTGGATGCCGGCGGGCAACTGGCCCGCTTTGCCGGCAACTTCTACTGGCAGACCCGGCTGTCGGCCGACCTGGCGACCCAGACCTGCTACAAGACCCGCGCGGGGGCGGAAGACCCGGTGACAGACCCCCGCCGCCGCACCGACCACTGGGACCACCGCGACACCCACCGCCCCGCCACGCTGACCCTTGGTCTGACCGGCAGCGCAGGCGTCTATGCCGGGTGGAGCCGCTGCGCCGCCCATGGCGCGGGCGGCTTCACCCTTTACCGCCCCGGCCACTGGTCCCTGCGCGGCACCGGCCTTGGCTACGGCGACGTCCTGGGCCGCGACGCCCGCATCTTCGCCTATGAGGTCGACGGGATCGACCACATCATGCGCCACGGCCTGCCCTTCCCGGCACCCGAGGCAGCCCTTGCGGGCGACCTCACCATCATCGGCCTTTCCCCCGCCACCACGCTTTCCCATTCCGCCGATGCCAACGACCGCGACGCCTTCATCGGCTCCGAGGATGCCGAGGAACTGGCGATGTCCCTCTTCGGCCGGGTCGACGAAGAGACCGTCGCCCGCGTCACCCACGGCAACGGCGCCATGGCCGACTACCGGCGCGGCAAGGGCGCGGTCTTCAACGCGGGCAGTTGCGAATGGGTCGCCGGCCTGATCGCCCGCGACCCGGCCGTGGAACAGGTCACCCGCAACGTGCTGACTGGCGACTGGGGCTGAGCCAAGGCTGATCGACACCTCCGATCAGCCTAGCAGCGGCCGCAAGCCTGCCAACCCCGCGCCCGCCCGGCTGAGACCCGGCGCCAGCGGGAACAGGCAGGCCTGCAGCGCGTGGTAGATGTCGGGCTTGCCCGCGAACTGGTG
>JAGPCN010000231.1 GCA_018058035.1 Fuscovulum sp. | reverse complement strand
GGACTGAAGACAAAGCCCTTCATTCTGGCCCATATACCCCGGGGAGCTCGAGGGGCAGCGCCCCTCGTCAGGCGACATCGGCCATCCCGCGCGAGGCCAGGAAAAAACGAAAAAGGCTTGCGGCGGCAGCCGCGCTATTGCTTCACCGCGCGACCCGGCCCGGTTCCCGCCCTCAAGCCCCAGCGTCAATGCCAGAGACGCGCAGCCGCGCCATGAAGAAGCCGTCCATCCCGCCCCGTTCGGCCCAGAAGTCGGGCCGGGTTCGCAGACCGCCGTCGGCGGTCCACCAGCTGGCCTCGACCCCCGGCAGGTCCGCCCGCTCGACCACCAGCCCCGGATGCCGCGCCAGCGCTGCCGCCAGCTGCGCCTCGCCCTCATCGGGCAACAGCGAGCAGACCGCATAGACCAGCCGCCCGCCCGGTTTCAGCCAGCCCAGTGCCCGATCGGTCAGCGCTGCCTGAAGCGCGACCAGACCCACCACCTCGGAGCCGTCCTTGACGAAGGGCAGGTCGGGGTGGCGCCGCAGCGTGCCGGTGGCCGAACAGGGCGCATCCAGCAGGATCGCGTCGAAAGCCTCCTCGGGCTGCCATGCCAGCGCATCGGCCACCACGACCTGCGCGGCCAGCCCCGTCCGCGCCAGGTTCTGCCGCAGCCGCTCCATCCGCGCGGCCGAGACGTCCAGCGCCACCACCTCTGCCCCCGCTGCCGCCAGTTGCAGCGTCTTGCCCCCCGGCGCCGCGCAGAGGTCCAGCACACGTTCGCCCGGCTGCGCGGCCAAGAGCCGTGCCGGCAGCGCGGCGGCGGCGTCCTGCACCCACCAGCCGCCCGCCGCATAGCCCGGCATCCCGGTCACCTGCCCCGCCCCCGCCAGCCGCAGGCTGCCGGTGGGCATCACCTCTCCCTCCGGCGCTTCGGCCCCCTCGCGCAGCGTCAGATCCAGCGGCGGCTCGCCTTCCTGCACCGTCTCGATCGCCGCCACCACCTCGCGGCCCCAGGCATGGACCATAGGCTGCCGGATCCAGCGCGGCAGCTTTTGCGGCCCCGGCAGCGGGCCCTCGGGCACCGCCCGCAGCACCGCGTTGACCATGCCCGCCAGATGCGCCGATTTCTTGCCGCCGCGCGCGATCTCGACGGCCGCGTTCACCACGCCATGCCCCGGCGCGCCCAGCGACCGTTCCACCACCGCCAGCCGCAGGATGTTCAGAACCCTGAGCGGCGGCCGCTTGCGCATCTGCGCGGCCAGCACCCGGTCAGCCCCTTCGATCCGCCGCAGTACCTGCGCCGCCAGCCGCAGCGCCCGCGCGCGGTCGGCGGGCTCCAGCCCTGCCTCGGCCGCCTCTTCCAGCATCCGCCCTTCGCCCAGCACGGCATCCAGCATCGCCACCGCCGCCGCCCGCGCCCTAACCCCTTCGGCCATCCGCTTCCCCTTTTCGTCGTCCGGCCCTATATCACCAAGGACAGCGAAGGACACGCCGATGAGCGACGACACGCCGACAGACCTGCCCCCCGCCGCCCTGCGCGCCCTGGCCGAAGCCGAAGAGCGCCGCCGCATCGCGCCGGCCCCCGACCTGCCGCCCGAACTGGGTGGCCGCAAGCAGGGGCTGGAGCCGGTGCGTTACGGCGACTGGGAGAAGAAGGGCCTGGCGGTCGACTTCTGACGCCTCAGCGCAGCCGGAAATCGGCGCTGTCGCCGCGGCCCTGGTCCACCGTGAACCGCAGCACGCGATCGCCCTGCGCCTCGACCAGTTGGCAGTTGTAGGGAATCTCGCGCTGGCCCCACCGCATTTCGCGGCAGAAATAGCCGCCTTGCCATTGCCACTGGCCACTGACCTGACGCCCCAAGGCGCTGCCTTCGATCCGCCCGTCGGGGGTGACGCGCAGGGTCAGGCCCAGGGTGCCGATCCGCAGCTCGCGCCCCTCGACCAGGGTCAGGAAGCGCGACTTGTCGGTGACGGTGGCAAAGCCTTCGGCCAGCGCCGGCGCGGCCGACAGGGAAAGCAGGCAGACAAGGGCAGTACGCAGCATGGCAACCTCCCGCAGGGTTCGCGCTTTACGCGCGGTCCGGCGGGGTGGATCACCTAAAGGCCCAGCACGTCGATCATGTCGTAGTGACCGGGCTTTTGCCCCTGCCCCCACAGCACCGCCCGCAGCGCACCACGGGCAAAGATCGCCCGGTCGGTCGCGACATGGCGCAGGATCACCCGCTCGCCATCCGCGGCGAAGATCACGTCATGTTCGCCCACGATGTCGCCGCCCCGCACCGCCGAGAAACCGATCGTGCCGCGCGCCCGCGCCCCGGTGATGCCGTCGCGCCCCGAGACCATGGCATCGTCCAGGCTGACGCCGCGCCCTTCGGCCGCCGCGCGGCCCAGCATCAGCGCCGTGCCCGAGGGCGCGTCCACCTTCATCCGGTGATGCGCCTCGACGATCTCGACATCCCAGTCCGCGTCCAGCGCGGCGGCGATCTTCTGCGTCATCCGCACCAGAAGGTTGACGCCCAGGCTCATGTTGCCGGCGCGCACGATCACCGCGTGACGGGCCGCCGCCTCGATCCGGGCGATATGCGAGGGTTCCAGCCCCGTGGTGCCGATCACATGGACAAGCCGCGCCTGCGCCGCCAGCGCGGCAAATTCCACCGTCGCGTCGGGCGCGGTGAAATCGACCACGCCCTGCGCCTTGGAAAACGCCTCAAGCGCGTCGTCGGTCACCGTGACGCCCATGGCAGCGCCGCCCAGGCATTCGCCGACGTCGCGGCCGATCCAGGGGTGGCCGGTGCGTTCCACGCAAGCGGCCAGCCGCGCCTTGCCGCTGCTGGCGATGGTCTGGATCAGCATCCGGCCCATCCGCCCCGATGCCCCTGTCACCACGATGCCCGGCAGATCGCACATAACCAGTCCCCCTATCCTTGCGCCCGCTTTAGCGCCCAAGCGCCGCCCGCGAAAGCCCGCCGTTGCGGGGGGGCGCGAAAGGGCATATCAGCGGGCGCATGTCGAACAAGCGTTTCTCCTCGGGCTCGGGCCCTTCGCAACGGCAGTTGCGCGTCGGCGAACTGATCCGCCGCACCCTGTCTGACGTGCTGAACCGGGCCGATATCCATGACCCCGAGCTGAACGCCATGCCGATCACGGTGGGCGAGGTGTCGTGCTCGCCCGATCTCAAGGTCTGCACCGTCTATGTGATGCCGCTGATGGGCACCGCCAAGGTCGAGGATGCGATCAAGGCGCTGGCCCGCAACAAGGGCGAGTTGCGCCGCCGCGTCGGCATGGAACTGACGCTGAAATACGCCCCCGACCTGCGGTTCCGCCCCGACGAAACCTTCGACCGGCTGGACGAGACCCGCCGTCTGTTCGCCGACCCCACCGTGCAGCGCGACCTTGCCACCCCCGATGACGACGGGGACGACGACTGACATGCGGCGGCTCTTCGCCCTTCTCGCCCTCCTGTGGCCGCAGGCGGCCCATGCCGCCACTTGCCGGGAAGAGGTGTTCGATGGCGCCTCCTTTACCCTGTGCGAGGTCGCCGCGACCGAGGACCTGCGCCTGTTCGGCGACGGCCCCGAGGGCGCCTATGGATCGTTCCGCGCGGTGGACGAGGCGCTGGCCGCAGACGGCCTGACGCTGGGTTTCGCGATGAACGCCGGGATGTATCACCGCGACCTGTCGCCGGTGGGCCTGTTCGTGGCCGACGGCCGGCAGACCGCCGCCCTTGTCACCCGCGATGGGCCGGGCAACTTTGGCCTGCTTCCGAACGGCGTCTTCTGCTGGGGCACCCCGGGCCAGGGCTTTCGCGTGATCGAAAGCCGCGCCTTTGCCGCCGAAAAGCCGGACTGCCGCTTTGCCACCCAGTCCGGCCCGATGCTGGTGATCGGCGGCGACCTGCACCCCCGCTTCCTGCCCGACAGCGACAGCACCTATGTCCGCAACGGCGTGGGGGTCAGCGCCGATGGCAGCCGCGCGATCTTTGCGATCTCGAACGACGCGGTGAACTTTCACCACTTCGCGCGCCTCTTCCGCGACCGGCTGGGCCTGCCGGAGGCGCTGTATTTCGACGGCAACATCTCGCGCCTCTATGCGCCGCAGCTGGGCCGCCACGATGGCGGCTTTCCGATGGGGCCGATCGTCGGCACCGTGGTCCCGAAGGGCTAGGCGATGGGCCGCACGAAGAAGGGCCGGCCGGTCCATGGCTGGGTGATCGTCGACAAGCCCGCGGGCGTGGGGTCAACCGAGGTGGTGTCGCGGGTGCGCCGGGCCTTCGGCGCGCAAAAGGCGGGCCACGCCGGCACGTTGGACCCCGACGCGACCGGCGTCCTGGCCGTGGCCCTGGGCGAAGCGACCAAGACCGTGCCGATGCTGATGGAGGCGCGGAAGGGCTATCGCTTCCGCGTAACCTTCGGCGCGGCGACCAGCACCGACGATGCGACGGGCACGGTGATCGCCACCTCGCCCTTGCGGCCCACGGATGCCCAGATTGCCGCCGCGCTGCCCGCCTTTCGCGGCCTGATCGCGCAGGTGCCGCCCCAGGTCTCGGCCGTCAAGGTGGATGGTGAGCGCGCCTATGACCTCGCGCGCGAGGGGGTCGAGATGGAGCTTGCCGCCCGCCCCCTGCTGGTCGAGCGGCTGGAGATGACCGCCCGTCCCGACCCCGACCATGCCGAGTTCCAGCTGGTCTGCGGCAAGGGCGGTTATGTCCGGTCGATCGCCCGCGACCTGGGGGCGGCGCTTGGCTGCCTTGGCCATGTCGCCTGGCTGCGGCGGGTGTTTTCGGGGCCTTTTGCGGCTGACCGGGGATGTTCGCTGGAGGATCTGGACCGGCTGGCCGGAACGCCGGGGGTCGAGGACCTGCTTCAGCCGCTGGAACTGGCCTTGCAGGACCTGCCGGAATGCGTGGCCACGGCCGAGGGGGCCGAGCGGTTGCGCCACGGCAACCCAGGCCAGGTGCTGGGCCGCGCCGGTCAGGGCGAGGAAGCCTGGGCCAGCGAGGATGGGCAGGCGGTGGCGGTGGGGCGCTGGATCGGCGGGATGCTGCACCCGACCCGGGTCTTCGTGCGGTGAGGGGAAGCCGCCTCGGGGGGCATCGAGCCCCCGCTCGGCGGCGTTGCCACGGAAGGCCGTGCCCGGGCGCCCGGACCGCACCGTGATCGTCCGCGACCATCGGGACGGCGGCGTGACCTCGACCGCGCTTTATTCCCCTTGCGGGTCCTATCGCTACCTGCTGACCCGCACTTGGGCGCCCGACCTGCCGACCTTGCTGGCCGTGCTGCTGAACCCCTCGACCGCGACCGAGGCGCAGGGCGACCCGACGGCCGACCGCTGCCTGCGGCGGGCAAGGGCGGCCGGATACGGCAGCCTGCGGATCGCGAACCTGTTTGCCCTGCGCGCGACCGACCCGCGCGCCCTGCGCGATGCCGCCGATCCGGTGGGGCCAGAAACCGATGCCGTCCTGACGCAGGCCGCCGCCGGGGCAGCCCGCATCCTGTGCGCCTGGGGCAACCACGGGGTCCTTCTGGGACGGGCGACCCAGGTCCGGGCCCTGCTGCAGGCCTGCGGCCGCCCCCTGTGCCACCTGGGCCAGACCCTTCAGGGCCTGCCGGTGCATCCGCTTTACATCGCAGCCGACCGGCCGATGCGGGACTGGGCCTAGCCCTCAGGCCGCCATCAGCGTGATCTCGCTGACATCCATCCCGGCGCCGCCCGCCACCAGCCCGACCGGAGACCCGTCCAGCAGGATCGTCACGTCGTCCGTGCCCTCGACCGGGGCCAGCGTCAGTTCGGGGTCGGCATGTACGGCCGCGTCGTAGACCACCACGATCTGATCCTCGACCGCGTCGTAGTCGGCGATCGTGGCGACCTGGCCCGCGCCCTCGCCCAGCCACTGGCCCAGGGTGAAGGTATCCTCGCCCGCGCCGCCGTTGCCATAGTCGCCCGCGCCCAGACCCATCGTGTCGTCGCCGTCGCCGCCGTTCAGGAAGTCGGCCACCTCGTCATCGCCCTCGGGGAAGGCGCCGATCAGGCTGTCGTTGCCCGCGCCGCCGTCCAAGGTGTCGGAGCCGGTGCCGCCGGTCAGGGCATCGTTGCCCTCGCCGCCCGCCAACCAGTCGTCGTCGCCGCCGCCGTCAAGGCTGTCGTCGCCCATGCCGCCGATCAGCGTATCCAGCCCCAGGTCCCCGGCCAGCGAATCATCCCCCTCGTGGCCGCAGATCGAATCGTTGCCCGACCCGCCGGCCACCTGATCATTGCCGCCGTCAGCATGCACGTCGTCGTCGCCCACGCCGCCCTGCACCATGTCGTCACCGGCACCCGCCCAGACCCGGTCGTCGCCATCGCCGCCATCCAGATCGTCGGCACCGTCACCCGCGTCCAGCTGGTCGTCGCCCGCGCCGCCGGTGATGGTGTCGGCCGCGTCGCCGCCCGACATCAGGTCGTCCTGCATCCCGCCATGCAGCGTCAGCGGATCGTCCTCGTCGTCGGGGATGTCATCGGAATCAGGGCCTTCGGGATCGTCCAGCAGATCGCCGCCATCCCCATCGCCGCCGGTATCGGTGTCATCACCGCCATTGGCCGCGGGATCGCCGTCGCCATCCGCCGGCGTATCCGTCAATGACATGACGGATTCGGCAATCGCCCCCGCCAGAATCGCGCCCAGAAGGCCGAACAAGGCAAACATGTCCCATCACCCCGACACTGCAAACGCCGCACCCCTGCGGCGTTAACCAATTTCCCGTTAACCTTTTGACAGGCAAAGGAAATAACCGCGTTCTTGATACCACGAAAACCATGGCGGAAAAAGGGCGGCACACTCCCCGGTTGCGACAACTTGGCGAAAAGGCCACGGGATCGCGCGGCAAGATCGGCCTTTCCTTTTCGCGGCCGATCTCCTATACGCCCGCATCCGCCAAGGAAGGCGGAGCCTCCAAGGGCCCTGCTGGACGACATCCCGGCTTGCGCCATGACCCTTTGACAGACAGGAGACCCCGATGTCGATCACCGTCGAAGAAAAAGCCCGCCTCATCAAGGAATACGCGACCAA
>JAGPCN010000230.1 GCA_018058035.1 Fuscovulum sp. | reverse complement strand
AGCCATGCCTCGCGGTCGAACCGCATCCGCGGCGGGTCGGTGAACCTGAACTGAGATGTCGGTTCCGGTCCTGCCCCATATCCTGCGCCAGCACGCCGAGCAGGCCGCCTTCCTGTGGACGGTCTACGACCGCGCCCTGCTGAGCCCCGCCGATCATCCCGAGATGGACGCCGCCGCCCTGGCCGACCTGGTCGAGCGGCTTGAGGCGCATCTGGACGGCCTGCGCATCGCCGGCGCCGAGGGGATGAAGGTGGCGCAGGCGCTTTATGCCGAATATCCCGAACCGGGCGAGTTGTTCGTGGTGCGGATGATGACGGCGGGGGCGCCGATTGCGGTGGCCGACCTGGACCTGCACCGGGTGCGGGCCTATCTGGCCGATCAGTTGGGTACGCCTTCGGGCTGAGGCGCCGCGCCGGCGTCGCGGATGTCCTCGATCTCGGTCAGGGTCCACTGGCCGCCGGCCAGCCGGAACACGCCCTCGCGGTCGATCGCCCACAGCACCCGGCCGGTCGACACCAGTTGTTGCAGGCCAAAGGGTTCGCGGGCGCAGCCGGTTTCGACCGGGACAAGGTCTTCGCCCTCCAGCCGGAACAGGTTGGGGCCGTCGTAATCGGGCGAAAGCCCGGCGCCGATATAGCGGGTGCCGCCGTGCAGCGCGGTCAGGTGCAGCGCGCGTTCGTCGTTCTGGAAGATCAGCTCGAAGCCCTCTTCCTGCGTGCCGGCAAAGATCTGGGCAATCGGCTGGTCGCCACAGAGGATGGCGCGGTTGCCCTCGCGAAAGCCGTGGACCAGCCGCGCGCCGCTGTCCAGCCAGCTTTCCTCCATGATCCGGCCGCGCAGCACGACCAGATGGCCAAGCGCACCGATGAAATAGGTATCCTCGCCCATGGCGAAGGCCTTGTAGACATCGGGAAAGCGGTGGGCGTAGTCGAACTGCGCCGGGCTGGTGCGCGCGGTATAGGCGCCGGCGCCTTCACCGTCTTCGCGCGGCGGCAGGGGCGGGCGCGGATCGGGGCGCAGCAGTTGCACCCATTCCTCGACCTCGCGTTCATAATACCAGATCGTCGCGGCATCGCAGCAGACGTAGTAGCGCGCGCCGATCAGGGTCACGTCGAAGGCGACGGTATCCTTGGCCGGAAACGGCAGCCGCATCGCCACCCGCAGCTTGCGCGAGGCGGCGAACAATTGGCCGCGCGACAACAGCCAGGCCGCCTGGGTTTCGGTGTTCACCGTGGCCGCGGCCACCACCCCCCCGGCCGGAGTGGCAAAGCTGTCGACCACCAGCGGGTCGAAATCGGCGTAGTGGAACAGCCAGTCTTCGGGGTCGTCGTCCTCGACGGCGAACAGCTGGGTGTCGGACAGCGCAAGGGCAAACATGGCGGGGCCTTTCTTCGGGCAGAGGGCCTCAGGTCAGCGAGGAATGGCGGGTCGGCATCATGTTCGGCTTCAGGTGGCCTTCTGAGTTCAGCCGTTTCGCGGCCTCGTCGAAGCGGTCGTTCGACTTGCGGATGTTGCCCTTGGCCTTGGGCTGGGGATCCTTGTCGCAGGCGGACTTGTATTGCTGGTCGATGCATTCCTTGGCCTTGTCGGCGCAATCGGCATCCAGCGCCGAGCCCTCGAAGGCGGCACAATTGGTCAGCGCCTCCTTGGCGATGGTGACGGCATCGCCGATCGGGCGGGCATCGTTGCCGAACTTGGCCTCGAAGAAATAGTGCAGGTAGCCGTGGCCGCGGTCGTTGTTCAGCGGGCGCGAGCCGTTGTCCTTGGCGTATTCCTTGGCCTTCTTGGCGATCTTCTTGCCGACATCGCTGGAGCGGTCGTCAGACGACTTGCCCGAGGCCTTGCCGCCGACGCAGACCGCGCAGGCATCGCCGATCTTGGGGAATGTCGGGTCCGAGGGGGTGGATTCGTCGCGCGTGCCGTCGCGGACGTATTCGTCGGGGATGATGTGGTGCGCCTCGCCGCCGCGTTCGTTGCACTTGGCGACGATGGTGTCATAAGATCCGACCAGGCAGTTCAGGCTGTCTTCAAAGCCGGGCTGGCCGGGCTTGCCGATCAGCACCATGGGCGGCGTGTCGCCGGTGTTCGAGCCGTGGTTCGACGTTGCCATGTCGCCGAACCGGGCCACGCCCTTGCCTTCGACCTTGACGTCCGAGGACCAGGCCTGGGCATAGACCTTGCCCATGTTCTTCGAGGTGACGACGCCCTTCTTCGGGGCGCAGCCGGCCTCGTCGCCGGAACATTTGCTGTAGTGGCTCTTGTTTTCCAGGCTGATCGGCTCGCCGCCGATCTTGACCGTGGTGCTGCCCGAGGTCAGGTCGGAATCCATGCCGAAGTTGGGGTAGGGGATCGGCACGCCGGGCGGGGTGGCAGGGGTCTGCGGCGGGGTGAAGCAGACGTCGGGAAAGGCCGCGATGACCTTGCAGTCCTGCGCCTTGGCCGAGATTTCCCTTCCGTTGGCAAAGACTGTCATGTGCGGTGTACCACGGCTGCGCCACAGGCGCCGTCATCGCCCGAGGCTTCCAGGATGATCGGCCCGGGCGGGACATAGCCGCGCGCGGCGGCGGTCATCGCCCAGGCCAGAAGGACGGGGGTGGCGGCGGCGCCGATGTTGCCCAGGCTGGCGGCCAGCGACCAGATCGGCTGCACCGCCGAGCGTTCGCGTTGCAGCCGCAGCATGGCCAGCGCCATCTGCTTGAACCAGTAGGCCTCTCCGATCAGGTCGCCCATCTTCAGCACCAGGTCGGAATGGCGGCAGCCGGCCTGGTCCAGGGCCAGTTCATGGGCGCGCGTCATGCCTTCGCCGCGCATCGGCAGCGGCAGGCCGTCTTCGCCTTCGGTGTTCTGGATGTAGGACGGCTCGCGCGCCAGGCCCAGGCCGGCCAGCCGCAGCGGAGCGCGTTCGGCGGTGCACAGCACGGCGGCGGCGGCCTCGCCGGGGATGAAGCCGTTGGCATTGGCCGGCGTCAGCAGCCGCGACCGGCCCAGGAAATGCGCCACCGACTGCGCGGTCAGGTAGCTGTCGACGCCCAGGATGACGACCGGGTCTTCGCCGGCCGCGATCAGCCGGCGGGCGCGGTCCAGCGCGACAAAGCCCGAGGGGCGGCCATGCGCGATGACCTGAAGCCGGGGCAGGGCGGGTAGCTCCAGGATCTCGGCCACCTGGCGGGCAAAGGCGGCGGCGTCGGGGATCGGCCGGCCGGGGCGGGTGTCCTCGGCCAGGCACAAGAGGATCGGCGCGCCGTCCAGCGCGCGGGCCTGCTGGCGGCGCAGGTCGGCCAGCGCGCCCGCGGCCAGGTGCGCCATCCGCCGCAGCCCGATCCAGTTGCGCGGCAGCGGCACCGCGGCGCCCTTCAGCCATTCGCCATCCGGCCCCATGAAGCGAGTTTCGGCAAACCCGTCCAGCCGCCCGCGCAGCGCCGCGCAGGACGAGGCGGCATCCAGCCCGACGCAGGTGACCATGCCCGCGGCCTGGATATGCAGCGCCGCGCTCATGCCGCGGCCTTTGGCGGCGGGGCCAGCGGATCGGGCCGGACATAGGCCTTGCCGCTGGCCAGCGCGCGCAACAGGCCGCGCGATGGCGGGCCGACCCAGGCTTCGGAGAACTCGGTCAGGTGGTGGCGGATTGCTACGTCGCAGCGCCAGGTCAGGGTGAACTGGCGGGCCTCGGTGTCGAAGCACAGGGTGTCGGGGCGCAGGGTGGCGGCCAGCGCGGTTTCGCGGCCGCGAAAGATGCGCACCGGCAGGGCGGTGTCAGGCAGGCGGAATTCCTCGCGGCCCTGCGGTGTCAGGCCCAGGATCACCACCGGCAGGCCCGGGGCGGGGGGCGCGATCTGCTGATCCTCGGGGGCGCATTGGTAGTAGCGTTCGTCGAAATCGGCGGGCAGGAAGGGAAAGACATTGGCCTTCCAGTCGTCGTCATAGGTGCCGGCGTGGCGGGCGCGGCGGGGGGTGACGCGGGCGACGGGGCCAAGCGCCATCGGCCGGTGCGCGCCGAAGGGCGAGGTGACGGGGTCGGCGGGGTCTTCGGTCAAGGGCAGGTCCAGCCCGTCGATGCGGCTGCCCGACCGTGCGGCGGCAAAGCCCAGGCCATAGGGGTTGTCGACGAACACCGGGGCGCCTTCGCCCTGCCAGCTGCGGTCGGGGCCGCCAAACGCGGTGTCGTAGGAAAAGGCAAGCCGGGTAAAGGGATAGGGCCGGGTTGCGGTGACCGAAGGGCCCAGCGTGCGCCATTGCCGGGGGCCGACCACGTCGAACTGCTTGACCCAGTCGCCGACCCGCAGCCCGACGCGCACCCGTTCGGCGGGCTGGCCGCCGGGGGCATAGGCGGCGCCTTGCAGGACCACGTCGCAGGCGGCCTTGCGAAAGGCAAAGTCGGTTTCCCATTTCGGCGCCGAATAGCCGGGTGGGCCGTCGTAGACGTCGGCCAGGATCAGCGGGCGCTGGTCGCGGGACCGGCGGGCCACCTGGCCGGGGCCGGGAAAGTCGAAGGTGCCCTTGACCACCAGCGACAGGAACTCGCGGCCCGCCACGTCCATCCCCATGGTGAACTGGGAGGCATAGCGGGTGGAGGTGCGGATCAGCATGGCCCTACGCGCCCCGCGCTATTCGAAGGCGTAGGAAAAGCCGTCGGGCGTGCCGGTGACGGTGACCCGGGTCAGGGGCGAGCCGTCCAGCTTGCGGTTCAGGACCTGGCGGCTGAGTTCCGGCAAGAGGGTGTTGGTCAGGATGGCGTCGATCATCCGGCCACCGGATTCCAACTCGGTGCAGCGGGCCTTGATCTGGTCCATCACGCCGTCGCCGATGATGAGGTCGGCCTCGTGCCCCTTTTGCAGCCGACGCGCGATGCCGCGCAGCTTGTGGCCGGCGATGGCCTCGATCATCGCGTCGGAGAGCGGGTAGTAGGGGATGGTGACGATGCGGCCCAGCAGGGCGGCGGGGAAGGTCTTCAGCATGGGCGCGCGCAGGCTGGCGGTCAGGTCGTCAAGGTCGGCGGTGCCACGGCCTTCGTCGGTCATCGCCATGATTTCCTCGCTGCCGACATTGGTCGTCAGCAGGATCAGGCAGTTCTTGAAGTCGATCCGGCGGCCTTCGCTGTCGTCCATCATCCCCTTGTCGAAGACCTGGAAGAAGATTTCGTGGACGTCGGGGTGGGCCTTTTCGACCTCGTCCAAGAGGACCACGGAATAGGGGCGGCGGCGGACGGCCTCGGTCAGGATGCCGCCCTTGCCATAGCCGACATAGCCGGGGGGGGCGCCTTTCAGGGTAGAGACGGTGTGCGCCTCCTGGAATTCGCTCATGTTGATCGAGATCAGGTTCTGTTCGCCGCCGAAGAGCGTCTCGGCCAGGGCGAGCGCGGTTTCGGTCTTGCCGACGCCCGAGGGGCCGGCCAGCATGAAGACGCCCACGGGTTTTTCCGGGGCGCCAAGGCCGGCGAGGCTGGTCTGGATGCGCGAGGCGATCATGCCCATGGCGTGGTCCTGGCCGACCACGCGCTGCGCCAGGATCGAGGCCAGCGTCAGCGCCTGTTCGGCCTGGGAGGCCAGCATCCGGCCGGCGGGAATGCCGGTCCAGTCCTGCACCACCGATCCCACGGCGATGCGGTCGACCGAGGGCAGGATGAGGGGGCGTTCGCCTTGCAGGGCCGAGAGGTCGGCCTGTTTTGCCTTGAGCGTTTCCAGCGTGGCGGCGCGCTCGGCGGCGGTCATCCGCACCGGCGCCTCGTCGGTTGCGTCGACTGCGTCTCCGCCCTCCTCGGGGGGCGGTTCCACAGGGTCGGCGGTGTCATCGACCGGCAGACCTTCGGCGCGCAGCTTGGCCCGCAGGTCCAGCACTTCGTCCACCAGCACCTTCTCGCGGTCCCAGCGGGCTTTCGCGGCCTCAAGTTCGGCGCGGGCGGCGGCGATCAGCGCCTCGGTTTCCGTGGCGCGGTCGCCCGTGTCCATGCCGACGGCGGCTTCGCGGGCGATGATGGCGGCCTCGACCTCCAGCGCCTGCAGGCGGCGTTCGATGTCTTCGACCTCGGCCGGGGTGGCGTGCTGGCTGACGGCCACGCGGGCGCAGACGGTGTCCAGAAGGCTGATCGCCTTGTCGGGCAGTTGGCGGGCGGGGATGTAGCGGTGCGAGAGGCGGACGGCGGACTGGATCGCCTCGTCCAGAATCTCGACCTTGTGGTGTTTTTCCAGCACGGCGGCGACGCCGCGGACCATGCGGATGGCGGCGTCTTCGGACGGTTCCTCGACCTTGACCACCTGAAAGCGGCGGGTCAGGGCGGGGTCCTTCTCGATGTGTTCCTTGTATTCGGACCAGGTGGTGGCGGCGACGGTGCGGAGTTCGCCGCGCGCCAGCGCCGGTTTCAGAAGATTTGCGGCATCGCCCGTGCCTGCGGCCCCGCCGGCGCCGATCAGGGTGTGGGCTTCGTCGATGAAAAGGATGATGGGCTTGGGGCTGCCCTGCACCTCGTCGATCACCGCCTTCAGGCGCTTTTCGAACTCGCCCTTGACCGAGGCCCCGGCCTGCATCAGCCCGATGTCCAGCATGTGCAGGTCGACCGCCTGCAGTTGCGGCGGCACGTCGCCGCGCGCCAGCCGCAGGGCGAAGCCTTCGACCACCGCGGTCTTGCCCACCCCGGCCTCGCCCGTCAGGATCGGGTTGTTCTGGCGGCGGCGCATCAGGATGTCGATGATCTGGCGGATTTCCATGTCGCGGCCGATCACCGGGTCGATCTTGCCGTCGCGCGCCCGCTGGGTCAGGTTCGTCGCATACTGCGCCAGGGCCGATTTGCCCTGCGGCTTCGGCCCGGCCTCGGGCGTGGCCGTGGCGGCCGAGACAGGCGATTCCACCGATGCCTCAAGCAGGCCCTGCAACTGGGGTTCCAGCGACTCCGGGTCGATCTTGTCGAACTCCAGGCTGATCTTCAGCATCAGCCCTTCCAGCACCGGCGTCTTCATCGCCGCGATCAGCACCCAGGCCGAGCGGACCTGGTCGTCGTCGTGATCGACCTTGCCGTAGGTCCAGGCCTCGCGGATG
>JAGPCN010000229.1 GCA_018058035.1 Fuscovulum sp. | reverse complement strand
CAGGTGCATGGATTGCTTTCTGCAACCCCGGTCCAACCGCCGCAGCTTGATGAATTCATTGTCGGCGACGACCACCCCGCCCGCGCCGGAGACATGGCGCTGCTTGGCTGGTCCGAAGCTGACCTGATGCGTTAATCCAGGATCGCGGGCCACAAGACGGCATTCCCCCGTGTGAAGGGCGGGATATGCCCAATTCTTTCCAGCCCGAAATCACCGGGCCGCAGCACCTTCTGCTCCTTCATCGCCTCGGGATACAGCGCCCGGGCGCGCCAGACGGCCTCTGGCGGCACCAGGTCATCATCCGCCACGGCGATCATCCGCAGCCGCGCCGTCACCCGCGCCGGATCGGGCAGGGGCAGCGTCCGCCCCACATCCGACAGGTGCCAGCCCCGGGTGAGGCACCAGCGCCGCCAATCCTCATAGACCCCGCGCGGCAGGTCGGCGCCCAACCCCACCAGCCGCCCCGGCAGATAGCCGGCCACCCGCGCCAGCGCCCGCACCGGCAGCGACCAGAAGGCCCGCGCCTTCCACTGATAGCGCCAGGGGTGATCCGACACATGCGTCAGCCCCGCTCCGATGGTGATCGCCCGGCTGACCCGGCCCATCGTCTGATGCCAGCCCATCCACAGACCCCCGACCGAATGTCCCAGCACCCACAGCGGCGTGTCCGGGTACATCCGCGCCAGCGCCGCCAGAGCCGCGCCCTGGTCCAGCCGACCCCAATCGGCCAGCGTCGCCGTCGAGTCCCGCATTGGCCGCCGCAGCGACGCGCCGAAATCCCGGTAGTCATAGGTCAGGACCGCCAGGTCGCGCTCCCGCGCCGCCCATTCGGCAAAGCCCCGGTAATAGCGGGCCGGCGCCCCCGTCGCCCCATGCAGCACCAGCGCCGCGCGCGGTGTGCCCTTCGGCCGCAGGACCCGCCCGTGCAAGACCGCGCCGTCGCTTGGAATATCCAGGTCCTCACCGCTGACGCCCACCGGGACACTTGCATCCAGCATCATGCGCTCCGTCCATTAGACCGATTGGTCCAGTAACACGACTAGACCAACCGGTCTAGTCTTTTCCTGCAGGGCCGGGACGCCTATGTTGACCGGGATGAGCAATGAACCCACCACCCGCGACCGCTTGGTGACCGCTGCCACCCGGCTTTTCCGCCAGCGCGGCTATGACGGTACGGGTCTTGCGGAAATCCTGGCCGAGGCCGGGGTGCCCAAGGGTTCGCTCTATCACCACTTCCCCGAGGGCAAGGCCGATCTCGCCTGTGCCGCCGCCGACTGGACCGCCTCCGAAATCATCCGGGTGATCGACGACAGCTTCCGCACCGCGCCGGACTGGCGGCAGGGGGTCACGACCTTCTGCTACAAGATGGCCAAGCTCTTCGACATCCTGAACAGCGCCGACGCCTGCCCGATCTTCGGCCTGCTCTTCGAAGGTCCCGACCAGGACCGCTTCCGCGCCCAGGCCGAGCAATCCTTCGACCGCATCATCGCCGCCGCCGCGCGCTATGGCGAAGGTTTCGGCCTTGCCCCCGAGACCGCCCACGACGCCGCCGAGACCTTCATCATCGGCTTCCAGGGCAGCTGGACCCTCGCCCGCACCCGCCGCAAGTCCGACGTGCTGCGCGGGCTCCCCGCCCGGCTCTACGGCCCGTTGCCCACCTGACGCCTTCCCGGTGGACCTTCCGCCCCCCGCCGCCTAATCTGCCCCTGACTCACGAGGGTTCCATGTCCGATCAGCCCGCCTATCAGGTCCTTGCCCGCAAGTACCGCCCGCAGACCTTTGCCGACCTCATCGGGCAAGAGGCGATGGTCCGCACGCTGAAGAACGCCTTTGCGGCGGACCGGATCGCCCATGCCTTCGTGATGACCGGGGTGCGCGGGGTCGGCAAGACCACCACCGCCCGCATCATCGCCAAGGGCCTGAACTGCATCGGCCCCGACGGAACCGGCGGCCCCACCACCGAACCCTGCGGCCTCTGCGAACCCTGCCGCGCCATTGCCGAAGGCCGCCACGTCGATGTGCTGGAAATGGACGCCGCCTCGCGCACCGGGGTCGGCGACATCCGCGAGATCATCGATTCCGTCCACTACCGGGCCGCCTCTGCCCGGTTCAAGGTCTACATCATCGACGAAGTCCACATGCTGTCCACGGCAGCCTTCAACGCGCTCTTGAAGACGCTGGAAGAACCGCCCGCCCACGTCAAATTCATCTTCGCCACCACCGAAATCCGCAAGGTTCCGGTCACGGTGCTCTCCCGCTGCCAGCGCTTCGACCTGAAACGGATCGAGCCGGAAGTGATGATGGCCCACCTTGCCAAGGTGGCCGATCTTGAAGGCGCGAAGCTGGCGCAAGATGCTTTCGCCCTGATCACCCGCGCCGCCGAAGGCTCGGTCCGCGACGCGATGAGCCTGATGGACCAGGCCATCGCCCATGGCGCGGGCGAGACCACCGGCGAACAGGTGCGCGCCATGCTGGGCCTCGCCGACCGGGGCCGCACGCTGGACCTGTTCGATCTGATCATGAAGGGCGATGCCGCCACTGCTCTGGCCGAGCTATCCGCCCAATATGCCGACGGTGCCGACCCGATGGCCGTGCTGCGCGACCTGGCCGAGATCACCCACTGGATCTCGGTCATCAAGATCAACCCTTCTGCCGCCGAAGACCCGACCACGCCTCCTGACGAACAGTCGCGCGGTCAGGACATGGCCGCCCGCCTGCCGATGCGCGCCCTGACGCGGATGTGGCAGATGCTGCTCAAGGCCATCGAAGAGGTCGCGCTGGCCCCGAACGCGATGATGGCCGCCGAAATGGCGGTGATCCGCCTGACCCATGTCGCCGACCTGCCCGACCCGGAAACGCTGGTGCGGAAGCTTTCCGAAACGCCCCGGCCTCCGACTGGCGGCCCCTCCGGCGACGGCATCCCCGGTGGCGCCCCCGCCGGTGGCGGCACTGTCCACGCCCCCCGCCTCGCGCCCGTCCATTCGGCCCCCACCCGTGGCCCGACGATGACCGCGACCGCCCCGGCCCTCGCCGAAGGCCAGCTCCAGGTCTACGCCAGCTTCGACCAGGTGATCGAGCTGATCCGCACGAAGCGCGACATGCTCCTACTGAACGAGGTCGAGACCGGCCTCCGCCTTGCCCGGTTTGCCCCCGGCCGGATCGAGTTCGAGCCCGCCCCCGGTGCGAAACCCGACCTCGCCTCCCGGCTTGGCCAGCGCCTGCAAGGCTGGACCGGCGCGCGCTGGGGCGTCTCGGTCGTCGCCTCCGGCGGCCAGCCCACCATCGCCGAGGCGCGCGACACCGAACTCACCGAAGTCCGCGCCCAGGCCGCCGAAAACCCGCTCGTGCAGGCGATCCTCACCGCCTTCCCCGGCGCGAAGATATCCGAGGTCCGTTCCCCCGAGGCGATCACCGCCGAGGCCGCCGAAGCCGCCCTCCCGCAGGCCGAGGTCGATGACGACTGGGACCCGTTCGAGGAATGACCCCCCGCCGCGCCACACTGGCGGATGCTGCCACCCTCGCGCGGCTGAATACCCACGTCCAGGCCTGGCACGCCGCCCATTACCCCGAGGCCTTCTTTCCCAACCCCGACGCCAAGGCGCTGACTGCCCATTTCGCCGACAGGCTCGCCGACCCCGCCTGCACCGGCTTTCTGATGGGTGAGCCCGCCACCGGCTACGCGCTTTGCCAGCTTCACATCCGCGAAGCCTCGATCTTCTCGCCGGGCTACCGCCGCCTGATGATCGACCATATCGCCGTCGCCCCCGAAGCCCGTCGCCAGGGTCAGGGCCTTGCGCTCTTGCAGGCCGCCCGATCCCTTGCCCGCGCGCTTCAGGCCGACGAAATCCTGCTCGACACCTGGGAGTCCAATCATGACGCCCATGCCTTGTTCCGTGCTGCGGGCTTCACCCCGCGCCGAATGCTGTTCCGCGCCACGCCCCAAGCTTGCACCTGACACGCGCAACCCGTATCTCATCTGAAACAGCGGGAGAACGACATGCTGAAAGGTCTGGGTGCCCTTGGCGATATGGCCAAGATGATGAAGACCGCGCAGGAAATGCAGGGCAAGCTTGCCGCCCTTCAGGAAGAGCTTGGCCGCACGGTCGTGCTTGGCGAATCCGGCGGTGGCGTGGTCAAGGCGCGGGTGACGGCCAAGGGCGGCGTCACCGGGCTGGACATCGACCCCAGCTTGCTCGACCCTACCCAGAAGGAAGTGGTCGAAGACCTGATCCTCGCCGCCATCCGGGACGGGCAGATGCGCGGCAACGAACGCGCCCAGACGGAAATGGCCCGGATCGCCGAGGAAATGGGCCTGCCGCCCGGCATGAGCCTGCCCGGCTGACATGGCCCCGCGTGGCTCCGACGAGACCGGCATCGAGGCGCTGATCGAGCTGATGGCCCGGCTGCCCGGCCTTGGCCCCCGTTCGGCCCGCCGCGCGGTGCTGGTCCTGTTGAAGAAACGCGCGCAGCTGATGGCGCCTCTGGCGCAGGCGCTGGCCGAGGTCGCGCTGGCGGCCAAGGACTGCAAGGTCTGCGGCAATATCTCTACCGCCGAGGTCTGCGCCATCTGTGCCGACCCGGCCCGCGCGACGGGCGAAATCTGCGTGGTGGAAGACGTGGCCGACCTCTGGGCGATGGAACGCGGGCAAGCCTTCCGCGGGCGCTATCATGTGCTGGGCGGCACGCTTTCGGCTTTGGACGCGATCGGACCCGAGGAGTTGGGCATCCCCCGCCTCGTTGCCCGCATCACCGATGACGGCACCCACGAGGTGATCCTTGCGCTGAATGCCACCGTCGACGGCCAGACCACCGCGCATTACATCGCCGACGCCCTCTCTGGCACTTCGGCCCAGATCACCACGCTGGCGCAGGGCGTGCCCATCGGCGGGGAACTGGACTATCTTGACGACGGTACCATCGGCGCGGCGCTGCGGGCACGGCGCAGGCTCTGACCCCTCCGCAGGGCGCGCTGTAGCGCACCACCCGTCAAATCCCCAACACCCCCGGCAAGTCCTCCATCCGGTGAAACAGCGGCACGCCCAATGCCGCCAGATTGCGGGCCGTGACGGTGTCCGCGCCATGCGCCGCGAAGCCCAGCACCCGCATCCCCGCTGCCAGCCCTGCCCGTGCGCCCTGCGCGCTGTCCTCGATCACCACGCAATCCTCCTGTCGCGCCCCGCAGGCCCGTGCCGCCGCCAGATAGACATCCGGCGCGGGCTTCGGCGCGCCCATTCCCTGCCCGGACAGGACCGCCCGGAACCGCCCCTCGATCCCGTGCTGGCCAAGGGTGATCTGCATCTTTTCCAGCGATCCGTTCGACCCCATCGCATAGGGAATTCCCGCGCGATCCAGCCGGTCCAGCACCTCCAGCACCCCCGGCACCAGGGGTACCCCGGCGGCCAGCATCGCATACATCCGCTGGTAGAAATCCGCGACCCAGCCCTGGGGCAGTTGTGCGCCCGCCTCGCGTGCCCTCCTGCCGACCAGTTCCACGGTGCCGCCGACGAACTCCGCTTCGAACTCCGCAAGCGACAGGGGCAGGCCGTAAGCCGCAAGGTCTTGCAGGAACAGGGCAAATGTCGGCCCCTCGCTGTCGACGACCACCCCGTCGCAGTCGAAGAGAACGGCTTCGGGGCGGGTCATTCCGCCGCTCGCAGCAGGGTCACGACCGTATCGCCATACTTTCTCTGATCGGCCATGACAAACCCGTCCGGCGCGGTCGCGGCCATGCCTTCCTCCCAGACCACCATCGCATTCGGGGCCAGCCAGCCCCCTTTCAGCACCGCGCCCAGGGCCGCCTCGCCCAGCCCTTTGCCGTAGGGAGGATCAAGGAATACCAGCCCGTAGCCCGCGCCCGGATTCTGCCCCAGCCGCCGCGCGTCCTGCCGGATCACCTGCGTCTGCCCCTCCACCCGCATCTTCGCCACGTTCGCCCGGATCAGCGCCAGCGCCTTCGCACCATCATCCACGAAGGTCGCCTGCACAGCCCCCCGGCTCAGGCTCTCCAGCCCCAAGGCCCCCGTCCCCGCGAACAGGTCCAGCACCCGCGCGCCCGCAACCGGATTGCCATGGGCGTTGATCAGAAGGTTGAAGATCGACTCGCGTACCCGGTCCGAGGTCGGCCGCAGATGCGCAGTGGCGTCGCCCTCACCGACCTCGGCCAGCTTCAACCCGCGCCGAGCCCCGCCGATGATCCTCATGCCTTGAGCAAGGCCTTCAGGTCAGGTGCAGTCTCGATCACCTCGGGCGCGGGGGATTTGCCCATCTCGATCAGCCGCTTGCCCACCATATAGGCGCGGCTGTCGTTCATCGCATCCACCGCCAGCAGGTCCGCGCCGCGATAATACCAGAAGCTCGCCGCATCGCCCTCACCCTTGCGGGTGACGATCCTGTCGTAGCCGGTGTTCAGGCCCGCGATCTGCAGTTTCAGGCCAAACTGATCCGACCAGAACCATGGCTTCGCCTGATAGGCCTCCCCGGCCCCCAGGATATTCGCCGCCACCGCCTCGGCCTGGTCGATGGCATTGCCGACCGATTCCAGCCGGATGCGCCCGCCCTTCCACGGGAACGACGCGCAATCGCCCGCCGACCAGATCGCCGGGTCCGAGGTGCGGCCCTGTTCATCCGTGGCAATCCCGTTGTCCAGCGCCAGCCCCGCCGTATCGGCCAGATGGGTGTTCGGCGTGATCCCGACGCCCACGATCACGAAATCCGCCGGCAGCATGCGCCCGTCCTTCAGCGCCGCAGCTTCCACCCGGTCGTCCCCCACCAGCCGGTCAAGCCCCGTCGACTCCAGCAGCTTCACCCCCTGCGACTGGTGCAGGCTGCGGACGTAGTCCGAGGTCTCGGGCGAGGCCACCCGTTGCAGGATACGCGGCGCCATTTCCAGCACCGTCACATCCAGCCCCAGCTTCGCCGCCACTGCCGCCGCCTCCAGCCCGATATAGCCACCACCGACGATGATCACGCGGCGGCCCGGCTGGAACTCGGCCCGCATCGCATCGACATCAGCCAGGGTCCGCACCGTATAGACC
>JAGPCN010000228.1 GCA_018058035.1 Fuscovulum sp. | reverse complement strand
TTTCCAGACGCTCAAGGATGCGGTCGATGTCGTCGGGCTTGACCATGAACTCCTGGAAGCCTTCCATCCCGGCCTTGGCCATTTCGGCGTCGGCGTCGCGGTCATAGAACTGCGCCAGAGCATAGGCGCCCGACAGCAGCGTGAAACCGGCGTCCAGGAACTTGTCGCTTGGCTTGGCGGCCTGGTTGTTCACTGGCAGCTGCCCCAGCGTCGCGTTCATCTTGGCCTGCGCCTCGGGCGAGGCAAGGTAGGCCAGGAAGACCTTGGCGTCTGCCTTGTTCTTGGCGCCTGCGGGAATGTGGAACGTATCCGTTGGCGCCTCTTCGGCCATCGGAAGCCCTTCGGTGATCGCCGGGAACTGCATGAAGCCGATCTGGTCCTCGGTCAGCCCGCCGTCCTTCATGGTGGCGACGGCAAAGTTGCCCATCAGGTACATCGCGGCCTTGCCCTGCACCATCTGCGGGATCGCGTCCTGCCAATCAATCGCGGCGTGGTTTTCCAGGAAGTAGCCCGGCTTCACCAGTTCGGCCCACTTCTCGAACACGGCCTTCACGCGCGGGTCGGTGTAGGGCACCTTGCCGGCGGTCAGCTCCATGTGGAATTCATAGCCGTTGACGCGCAGGTTCATGTAGTCGAACCAACCGCCCGTCGGCCACAGCGCCTTGGTGCCGATGGCAAAGGGGGTGATTCCGGCGGCCTTCAGCTTTTCGCAGGCGGCCAGCAGTTCGGCCCAGGTCTTCGGCGGCTCGATGCCCTGCTCGGCGAAGATGTCGGCGCGGTAGTAGATGCCCCACTGGTAGTAGGTGTAGGGCACGCCCCACTTCTTGCCGTCAATGGTCATCGAGGCGGCGGCCGACCTCAGCGTCTCGTCAAAGCCGTTGGCGGCCCAGACGTCGCTGACATCCTCGAACAGGCCCGCCTCGACAAAGGGGGCCATGCGGTTGCCGGCATACCAGGCCGCCACATCCGGCGGATCGGCGGTCAGGAAGTTGCGGATCGCGGCCTTGTAGCCTTCGTGGTCAAAGTTGTTCCACTTGACCGTGATGTCGGGGTGCTTGGTCTGGAAATCGGCGATCAGCTCTTCCATCGCCTGTTTGGGCGCGGGGTCGGAATGGTCCGAGTTGATGACGATCTCGCCCGCGAAGGCGACCGATCCCATCAGCATGGCCGACAGCGCAAGCCCGGCAAGGGCCTTGAATGCTTTCATGGTTTCCTCCCTGAAACCGGTGTCCGGTTCGTGTTCCGGCGAACCCCTCCTCGGGCACGCCGGCTGTGGTTGAGAATGTCACGGAATCGGGTAATCTCTACCGTCAGAACAGGTAAGGTTTCCGGAATCCTAAGATGCCTCGCCCTGCCGCCCCCCATAGCGCGCCGCGCCGGTCCGATGAATCGGTGCCCGCCCACCCCGACTACGACCCGCGCCACCCGCTGGTGGTGTTCGGCGACCACCGCTTTTGCGCCGGAGAGTCGCTCGAGGTGCAGCGGATGCCCGCCCCCCACATGCACAGCCAGATCGAGCTGAACTTCGTGCTGGACGGCGCGATGACCTACTGGTTCGACGGGCGCGAGCTGACGGTGGATGCCGGCCGGCTGTGCCTGTTCTGGGGGATGGTGCCGCATCAGGTGATCGACCGGGCCGAGCCGACGCGTTTTGTCTGCCTTTATGTGCCGATGTCGGTCTTTCTGGGCCTGCCGGCGCTGTCGCGGTTTCGCGACGCGGTCTTTCGCGGCGCGGTGATCGAGGCGACGCAGCTGACGCCCTGGGACCGCGACATCTTTTTGCGTTGGCGCGAGGAACTCTTGTCAGGCGACGAGACGCTGACCGAGATCATCCGCAACGAGCTGACCGCGCGCGTGCTGCGGATCGAACGCGACGGCTGGCGCGACCTGCGCGAGGCGGGCTCGGCCATTCCAAGCCTGGCGCCGCAGGATGCCGCCCGCATCGGCCATGTCGAACGCATGCTGCGGCTGGTCGCCGAACGTGCGCATGAGCCGATCTCGGCCGAGGACGTGGCCGGAGCGACCGGGCTGCACCCGAACTATGCGATGACGTTGTTCCGCCGCTCGGTCGGGCAGACGATCAACCAGGCCATCGTCCGCCACCGGCTGGACACCGCGCAGTCGCTGCTGATCTCGACCGACCGGTCGATCACCGAAATCGCCTATGGCGCGGGCTTCGGGTCCGTTTCGCGGTTCTACGAGGCCTTTGCGGCGCGCTTTGCCGAACGCCCGACGACGTTCCGGGCGCGGATGCGGGCGCGGGCGGGGCAGGGCGACGACCCGCCCGGGCGGCCGCGCCGGGTGGCCTGAGCGCCCCTTTGGCCCCGAAGTCGGCAGGCTCTTGCCGGTTCACGCCGATTTGCACGGGGTTGCCCGCCCGTCCGCCGCAAGGGCAGTTGAAATTTCCGCCGATCCGTTCCACTTCGCGGGCGCAGAAAGATCGGCGCCGCGCCGGTCTGCATGCCCGGGGCCGGTTGCCTTGCATTCAAAGCATGGCGGCATTGCCTGCGGCGCATGGTCCAGTTACTGGCGCGGTAACGGACAACCTGCGAGAGCTGTTGAGTTTTCTTCGAATCGAAAGGCGAGTGTCCCGATGTCGGGTCTGTCGGATGTGCTACCGGGCGTGACACGTCGCGCCATGCTGGGCGGGCTGGGGGCTGCGGCGATGTTGCAGTGCAGCACGATCCTGGCCGGGCCGGCCCGGGCCGAGACCGCGCCCGCCGCCGCGCCGCAACCCGCCCCCGATCCTTTCGACTTCGACCGCCTGGCCGAGGCGATGCGCGCCCTGTCCGCCGCCCCCTTCCAGCCCGCGGCCCGGGCCGAGGGGTTCTTTACCGACTTCACCTATGACGATTACCAGGCGGTGCAGTTCGACCCCGACCGCGCCCGCTGGGCCGGCCCCGAGGCGGGCTTTCATGTCCACGCCTTTCACCTGGGCTGGCTGTTCGCCGAACCGGTGCAGATGTTCGAGGTGGCGGAAGGCCAGGCGGTGCCGATGGTCTTCTCGACCGACGATTTCCTGTACTACGACCGCATCCGCGACCGCGTCCCGCTGCACGAACCCCTGCCGGGCGTCGCCGGGTTCCGGATGAACGCGCCGTTGAACCGCGCCGACCTCTTCGACGAGGTGGTGGCCTTCCTGGGCGCCAGCTACTTCCGCGCGCTTGGCCGCGGCAATGCCTATGGCCTGTCGGCGCGCGGTCTGGCGCTGAACACGGGGCTGGGCCAACCCGAGGAATTCCCTCGCTTTTCTCGGTTCTGGCTGGAACGCCCCGCCCCCTTCGCGCGCGAGGTGACGCTGTTTGCCGCGCTGGAAAGCGAAAGCTGCACCGGCGCCTATCGCTTCGTGATCCGCCCCGGCGCCGAAACGGTGATCGAGGTGACCGCGCGGCTGTTCTTCCGGGCCGAGGTGGCGCAGATGGGCATCGCGCCCCTGACCTCGATGTTCCTGTTCTCGGAAAAGAACCGCGCCGCGTTCGACGATTTCCGCCCCAACGTGCATGACAGCGACGGCCTGGTGATCCTGCGCCGCGATGGCGACCGGCTGTGGCGGGCGCTGAACAACCCGGCCCGGCTGTCGGAAAGCTGGCTGGTCGAGGACAGCCCGCGCGCCTTTGGCCTGATGCAGCGCGACCGCGACTTTGCCAGCTATCAGGACGCCGCGGCGCATTACGAGCGCCGCCCCAGCGTGATGGTCGAACCGCTGGGCGACTGGGGCCGCGGCGCCGTGCGGCTGGTCGAAATCCCGACCGAGTTGGAGGTCAACGACAACATCGTGGCTTTCTGGGTGCCCGAGGCCAAGCCGGTTCCCGGCACCCCGGTCGAGATCGCCTATCGCCTGCACTGGGGCGGGCTGGGCGTCGATCCGGCCGGCGATCCGCTGGACGAGCTGGCCCATGTGCAGGAAACCCGGGCCGGCACCGGCGGCGTCTCGGGCGTCGAGAACACCGAGGGCACGCGCAAGTTCGTGGTCGATTTCGCCGGCGGCCTGCTGGCCGGGCTGCCCGCCGAGGCCAGCGTCGAGGCGGTGGCGACCGTGCAGGGCGGCGAGATCGTGGTGCAGACCCTGTCGCGGGTCGAGGCGACCGGCGTCTGGCGGCTGGTGCTGGACGTGCGGCCCGAAGCGGGGGCGACGGTGGAACTGGGCGCCCATGTCGCGGGTTACGGGCGCAAGCTGACAGAGCACTGGCTTTGCCAATGGGTGACGGAATGACGGCAGGACTTCCCGTGGTGCGGCGCCGGGCCCCGGCGCCCGTGCTGACCGAGGCCGAGATGGCGCCGCCGCTGGCGCCCTTGGCGATGCCCAAGCAGGTGCTGGTGGCGGCCCGGGCGCCGGGCCTTCTGCGGCTGGTGCGGGGCCTTGTCCTGGCCCTGGCGCCGGGGCTGCGCCGGTCGGGCTAGGATGACCGGGGGCCAGCTCCCGCGCGACCGCAGCACCGGGGCGCGCGCCCTGGCGCTGGCGGCCAGCCTGCTGGCGGCGGCGGCGGCGGGCATGGTGTTCCAGGTCTATGGTGCCGCCGATGGGGTGGCGCTGATCGACGTCTTGCGCAGCCTGCTGATCTTTCTGTCGACCTGGTGGCTGGCCTGGGGGGCGGCGACGGCGCTTCTGGGCCTGACCTCGCGGCCGCAGGGGGTGCCGGCGGCGGTGCGCGGGCCGATTGCCGGGCGCACCGTGGTTATCGTGCCGGTCTACAACGAGGACCCGGTGGCGACCTTTGCCCGCATCGCCGCGATGGACGATTCGATCCGCGCCGCCGAGCCGGGGCTGGCGGTCAGCTTTGCCATCCTGTCGGACACCCGGGATGAGGCTGTGGCCGCCGCCGAACGCGCCTGGTTCGCGCGGCTGGTCGCCCGACAGAACGGGGCGGGGCGGCTGTTCTACCGCCGCCGCCTGCGCAACACCGGGCGCAAGGCCGGCAATGTCGAGGATTTCGTCGCCACCTCGGGCGGGGCCTGGGATTACGCGGTGATCCTGGACGCCGACAGCCTGATGGAGGGCGCGACCATCCTGGAAATGATCCGCCGGATCGAGGCCGAGCCGCGCCTGGGCCTGTTGCAGACGCTGCCGCGCGTGGTTCGGGCGCGGTCGCGCTTCGGCCGCGCGATGCAGTTCGCCGCCGGTTTCCATTCGCCGGTCTTCGCCCGCGGGCTGGCCGCGATGCAGGGACGCACCGGGCCGTTCTGGGGCCACAACGCCATCGTGCGGCTGCGCGCCTGGGCCGAAAGCTGCGGCCTGCCCGAACTGCCGGGCCGCGCGCCCTTTGGCGGCCATATCCTCAGCCACGACTACGTCGAGGCGGCGCTTCTGGCGCGGGCGGGCTGGACGGTGCGGCTGGACCCCGACCTGGGCGGTTCCTACGAGGAAGGCCCGGAAAACATCATCGACCACGCCAAGCGCGACCGCCGCTGGTGCCAGGGCAACCTGCAGCACGCCGCGGTGATCGCCGCGCCCGGCCTGAAGGGGTGGAGCCGCTTCACCTTTTTCCAGGGCATCTTCGCCTATGTCGCGCCGCTGATCTGGCTGGCCTTCATCGCGGCCTCGGTTGCGGCGGTGTTCTGGGCCGACCTGCCCGACTATTTCCCGCAGGCCAACTGGCCGTTTCCGGTGTTTCCCAACGACCAGACGCCCAAGGCGATCGGGCTGGCGGTGGGGGTCTTTGGCCTTCTGGTGATGCCCAAGCTTCTGGTCGCGCTGGAGGCCGCCGTCACCGGCCGGGCCGAGGGATTCGGCGGACGCTGGGCGGCGGCGCGCTCGATGCTGGCGGAACTGGCGCTGTCGTCGCTGGTGGCGCCGGTCTTGCTGGCGTTCCAGACCCGCTCTGTTCTTCAGGTGCTGTCGGGGCGCGATGGCGGCTGGCCGCCGAACAACCGCGGCGACGGCAGCCTGACCCTGGCCGAGGCCTGGGCGGCGGCGCGCTGGATCAGCGGCTGGGGCCTTGCGGGACTGGCCGCGACGCAAGCGCTGGCCCCGGTGCTGACGCTGTGGCTCTTGCCCGTCACGCTGCCGATGCTGGCCGCACCCCTGCTGGTCTGGTGGACCTCGCATCCCGGCCGGGCCGGGCTGTTCGCGGTGCCCGAGGAGCAGGCCCGGCCCGACATCCTGCACCGCCATGACCGCATCCTGGAGCTTTGGGCCCAGGACGCCGACCTGCCGAAAGCCGCCTGAGATGCAGCACCGCCGCGACCACCGGATCGACCTTTTGCGCGGGCTGGCGCTGGCGATGATCTTCGCCAACCACGTTCCCGGCACGATCTGGGAGAACCTGACCTCGCGCAACTTCGGGTTTTCCGATGCGGCCGAGGGCTTTGTGCTGATGTCGGGCATCGCCACCGGGCTGGCCTTTGGCCCGGCCTTTCTGCGGCCTGGCGGCTGGGGCGATAGGCTGCGGCCCTGGCGGCGCGCGCGGGTGCTGTGGGCGGTGCATGTGGCGGTCTGTGCGGCGATCCTGGCGCTGTTCGCGCTGGCGCAGGGGCATCCGTCGGTGGCCGAGATGGCAGCGGCGCGCAACATCGCGCCTGTGCTGGAGGCGCCCTGGCCCTACCTGGCGGGCCTGGGCCTGCTGTCGCACCAGTTCGCCTATGCCGACATCCTGCCGCTTTATGTGCTGCTGATGCTGGCGGCGCCGGGCCTGCTGGCGCTGGCAGTGCGCTGGCCGCGGGCGCTGATGGCGGGGTCGCTGGCCCTGTGGTTTGCGGTCGGGCTGGCGCGGCAGACCCTGCCCACCTGGCCCGGCCCGAACGGCTGGTTCTTCAACCCGATGGCCTGGCAGGTGCTGTTCGTCGCCGGCATCCTGACCGGGCTTGCGATGCGGCAGGGGCGGCGCTGGCTGCCGGTGAACCCTTCGGCGGTGCGGGCGGCCTGGGTGTTCCTGGCGGTGGCGGCGGTCTGGGTGCAGGTGCCGGCGGTGGCGGCGGCGGGCGGACACCTGCTGTGGATGGCGCATGAATATCTGGGGGCGCCGGCGGTGCTGACCGCGTTCGACAAGGGCCACCTGTTCCTGCCGCGGCTCTTGCATATCCTGGCGCTGGCCTATGCCCTCAGCGCCTGGCCGGCGCTGCACCGGCTGGCAGCGCATC
>JAGPCN010000227.1 GCA_018058035.1 Fuscovulum sp. | reverse complement strand
ACCTTCGACTATGCCGAGCCGGGGGTGATCTTCATCGACCGCATCAACGCGATGAACAACCTTGGGTATTGCGAGACGATCGCCGCCACCAACCCCTGTGGCGAGCAGCCCCTGCCGCCCTATGGCGCCTGCCTTCTGGGGTCGATCAACCTGGCCACGCTGGTCAAGGATGCCTTTGCGCCGCATTCCAGCATGGACATGGCCGCGCTGGACCGGCTGGTCCGGGTGGCGGTGCGGATGATGGACAACGTGGTCGACGCCTCGCGCTTTCCCCTGCCGCAGCAGGCGCAAGAGGCGCAGGCCAAGCGGCGGATCGGCCTGGGCGTCACCGGGCTGGCCGATGCCCTTCTGATGGTCGGCCTGCGCTATGGCTCGGAAGAGGCGGCGCGCGTCACCGAAGTCTGGATGCACGCCATTGCGCGGGCGGCCTATCTGGCCTCGGTCGATCTGGCCCGGGAAAAGGGCGCCTTTCCGCTGTTCGAGGCCGAGGGCTACCTGGCCTCGGGCACCATGGCGCAGATGGACAAGGACGTCCGCGAGGCCATTGCGAAGCACGGCATCCGCAACGCCCTGCTCACCTCGGTCGCGCCGACCGGCACGATCTCGCTTTACGCCGGCAACGTCAGTTCGGGGATCGAGCCGGTCTTTGCCTATGCCTATACCCGCAAGGTCCTGCAAAAGGACGGCAGCCGCACCGAAGAGGAAGTGGTGGACTTCGCCGTCCGCCTGTGGCGCGAAAAGCATGGCGACGCGCCCTTGCCCGACCATTTCGTCAACGCCCAGACCCTGCCGCCGCTGGACCACGTCCGCATGCAGGCGGCGGCGCAGAAATGGGTCGATAGCAGCATCTCCAAGACCATCAACTGCCCCGAGGACATCAGCTTTGACGCGTTCAAGGAGGTCTACATGGCCGCCTGGGACCAGGGCTGCAAGGGCTGCACGACCTACCGGCCGAACGACGTGACGGGGTCGGTGCTGACGGTGTCCGAGAAAGAGACCGCGCCCGTCGCGGCCCAGCCGGTGACCGGCGGCGAGGTGGTCTACCTGTCCGACCCGCTGGACCGGCCCGCCGCGCTGGAGGGGCAGACCTACAAGGTGAAATGGCCGGGGTCCGAACACGCGCTGTACATCACCATCAACGACATCGTCATCGCCGGCCACCGCCGGCCCTTCGAGGTCTTCATCAACTCCAAGAACATGGAGCATTTTGCCTGGACCGTGGCGCTGACACGGATGATCAGTGCGGTGTTCCGGCGCGGCGGCGATATTTCCTTTGTCGTCGAGGAACTGAAGGCGGTGTTCGACCCGCGCGGCGGCGCCTGGATGGAAGGGCGCTACATCCCTTCGATCCTGGCCGCCATCGGTGGCGTGATCGAGCGCCACCTGATCGACATCGGCTTCATCGAAGGCGAGGGGCTGGGCCTGAAATCCGACCCCAAGGCCGAACTGCTGCGGGTCGGAGAGGCGCCGCGCGGCAAGGCCTGCCCGTCTTGCGGCAGCTATGACCTGCGGATGATCGAAGGCTGCCTGACCTGCGGCTCTTGCGGGCATTCCAAGTGCGGATGACCGATTTCTCTGGCTTTTCCGGCCGAAAAGGTGCATGGGGTGCGGGCGACACCACACGACTCATCGACACCTGTCTGCTTCACGGCTTCAGTTCTCGATCTTTCTCGTGACCAAGCCGGGCCACCGCATTTCGTGGGTGGCAAACAGACAGGAGTAACGACGATGGCCAAAGGCACCGTCAAATGGTTCAACAACACCAAGGGCTTCGGCTTCATCGCGCCGGAAGGCGGGGCGAAGGATGTGTTCGTGCACATCTCGGCTCTGGAACGCGCGGGGATCCGTGATCTGGCCGATGGCCAGGCCGTGACCTTCGACATCGAGCGTGGCCGCGACGGCCGCGAATCGGCGATGAACCTGGCGCTGGCGTAAGCCCGCCGCCCCCTTGGGGGCACCGGAATTCAGAAGGGCCCCGCAGCACTGCGGGGCCCTTTGCGTTTCAGTGGTCGGCCTGCATCGCGGCTTCGCGGGCCTCGTCTGCGT
Organism: Fuscovulum sp.; assembly: GCA_018058035.1. Taxonomy (GTDB): domain Bacteria; phylum Pseudomonadota; class Alphaproteobacteria; order Rhodobacterales; family Rhodobacteraceae; genus Pseudogemmobacter. The sequence goes on along the minus strand of JAGPCN010000227.1, from coordinate 5,061 downwards.
TGCCCCGGGCGCCGTTGAAGAAGGCGTTCAGGACCACCGCGGTGATCGAGGCCAGCAGGATGCCGCTTTCGATCAGCGGGTGGATGGAATGCGGCATCCACTGCTTGAAGTTCGGGGCCACCAGCGGGATCATCCCCATCCCGACCGAGACCGCGACGATGAACAGGTTGTTGCGGGTCTTGGCAAAGTCGACGGCGGCCAGGATGCGGATGCCGGTCGCGGCGACCATGCCGAACATCACCAGCCCCGCGCCGCCCAGCACCATGGTCGGCACCGATTCCACCAGCGCCCCCATCTTGGGCACCAGCCCCAGGACGATCAGGATCAGCCCGCCCGCGACGCAGACGAAGCGGCTCTTGATGCCGGTGACGCCGACCAGGCCGACGTTCTGGCTGAACGAGGTATAGGGGAAGGTGTTGAAGATGCCGCCGATCAGCGTGCCCAGGCCGTCGGTGCGCAGGCCGGCCGACAGCATCGGCTGGGTGACGCGCTTGCCGGTCATGTCGCCCAGGGCCAGGAACATGCCGGTCGATTCGATCATCACCACGATCATCACCAGGGTCATGGTGACGATCATCACCAGGTCAAAGGTCGGCATGCCGAAGTGGAACGGCGTGATCACATCGAACCAGGCGGCCTCGGCGACCTTGCCAAAGCTCATCTTGCCAAGCACGACGGCGACGATGGCGCCGATCACGATGCCCAGGAGGACCGAGATGTTGGCGACAAAGCCGCGGGCAAAGCGCGCGATCAGCAGGATCGCCACCAGCACGATGGCCGAAATGGCGATGTTGCCGAGCGGCGCATAGGCCGGGTTGTTCTGCGTCGCGGCGGCGGCGAACTTGGGCGGCAGTTCGGGCAGGCCGGTCACTGTGCCGGCGGCGATGCCGTCGGTCACGGCCTTGAGCCACTCGGCATGGGCGGAGTCGACGACAGAGGGCGCGGTGGGGCCGACCGGGTTGCCGAAGATCCAGTTGATGCCGATCCGCATCAGGGAAACGCCGATCACCAGGATGATCGTGCCGGTGACCACCGGCGGAAAGAACCGCAGCATCCGGCTGACGAAGGGCGCGATGATGATCGAGATGATCCCGGCCGCGATGATGGCGCCGAAGATGGCGCGGGCGCCCTCGGGGCCGCCATTGGCATTGGCCATGGCGACCATCGGGCCGACGGCGGCGAAGGTCACGCCCATCATCACGGGCAGCTTGATCCCGAACCACTGGGTTGCGCCCAGCGACTGGATCAGCGTGGCCAGGCCGCAGACGAACAGGTCGGCCGAGATCAGGAAGGCGACGTCGGCGGGTTCCAGCTTCAGCGCGCGGCCGACGATCAGCGGCACCGCGACGGCGCCGGCATACATGACGAGGACGTGCTGCAGGCCCAGCGTGAACAGCTTGGGCGCGGGCAGCACTTCGTCCACCGGGTGGACCTGGTGATTCATTCCGTGTGGTTCCTTTCCCTCGGGGGCGTTTATCTTCGCGCCGTCTGCGCGCTGCCCCCGGGGCGCGCTCCGGTTAGATGCGCCCTAGGGCGCAACGACCGTCCACTCTTGGGCGTAACGGTGTTCCTCAAGGTTCGGCGTCGGGCCGATGCGGTCGACGACCGCAAACAGGCCCGGAGGGTGCAGCGGCGTCAGGACGCCATGCCAGGTGCCACGGTGCAGGTTGATGCCCTGCGCGCCATCGGTCAGGAAGGCGCGGGGCTGGTCCTGCGGGCTGACGGCGACGATGACGAGGAAGGGCTGCGCGGCCATCGGCAGGAAGGCCTGCGAGCCGTCCGGGTGGCGCTCGATCAGGTCGAAACTGTAGGGCAGGGCGCGCGGCTCGGCCCGGAAGATCGAGAGGCCGGCCCGGCCCCCGGGACCGAAGTCGAGGCGCGCGCGGTCGTGGTGGCGCTGGCAAAGCCCGGCGTTGATCAGGCGAAAGTTGCCCGTCGCGTCGAGCACGTCGCCGAACGGGGCGAAGGCGGCAGCGGTCAGCGGTTCGGGGCGGATCTCGCGCATCGGTGTGTCCTGCAGGCGAATTTTCGTCGAAAATTCATGGCCGAAGGGGGGCCGAGTTTTCGACGAAAACTCGGGGTCATCGGGGGGATGCGCCGGCGCCAGGCGACCAGGGGCCGCGCAGCTTGGCGTGGCGGTTCACGTCCTTGTACAGCAGATAGCGGAACCGGCCCGGTCCGGCGGCATAGCAGGCCTGCGGGCAATAGGCGCGCAGCCACATGAAATCGCCGGCCTCGACCTCGACCCAGTCCTGGTTCAGCTTGTAGACGGCCTTGCCCTCCAGCACATAAAGGCCGTGCTCCATGACATGGGTTTCCTCGAACGGGATCACGCCGCCGGGCTGGAAGGTCACGATGTTGACATGCGCGTCGTGCGCCAGGTCTTCGGGATCGGCGAAGCGGGTGGTGCCCCAACGGTCGCCGGTGTCGGGCATCCATCGCACCGGCACGTCGCGTTCGTTGATGACGATGGGGTCGGGGGCGGTGATGCCCGGGGCGGGTTCCCAGATCTTGCGCAGCCAGTGAAAGCGGGTGGGGCCCTTGCCTTCGGCCAGCAGCTTCCACGGTTTGCCGGCGGGGATGTAGGCGTAGGATCCGGCCTCCATCTCGGTGCCGGTGCCGTCGATCGTCAGGGTGGCAAGCCCGCCGGTGAAGAACAGCCAGTGTTCGGCGCCGGTGTCGGCATCGGGTGCGTCCGAGCCGCCGCCGGGCTGCACCTCCATGACATATTGGCTGAAGGTCTCCGAGAACCCGGTCATCGGACGGGCGATCAGCCAGAGGCGGGTCTGCGTCCAGCCGGGCAGGTAGCTGGTGACGATGTCGGAAAAGCAGCCCCGCGGGATGAAGGCATAGGCCGTGGTGAAGACGGCGCGTTGCGTCATCAGCGCGGTTTGCGGCGGCAGGCCGCCGGGGGGGGCGTAGTAGGGGCCGGAGAGTGTGTCGGTCACGGCAGCTGATCCTTCAGACGAAGCTCGGCGATGCGTTCCACCTGGGCGCAGGCGGTGGCGAATTCGGTTTCGGTGTCGTTGCCGATCCGGGCCTGGAAGGCTTGCAGGATCGTGGCCTTGGTGTTGTCGCGAACGGCGATGATGAAGGGGAAGCCGTGCTTTTGCACATACTCCTCGTTCAGCCGCTGGAAGCGGCTTCGCTCGTCGTCGGTCAGCGCGTCCAGCGCGGCGCTGGCCTGTTCGGCGGTCGACTCGGGCGTAAGGCGTTTCGCCGCTGCCAGTTTGCCGGCCAGGTCGGGGTGGGCCTTGAGAACGCCCCTCCGTTCCTCGGGCGAGGCCGAGCGGAACGCGCGCGCCAGAGCGTTGTGCAGGCCGGCCGCGCTGTCATGCGCGGGGCCAAGTTCCAGCGCCCAGGCACGGTCGGCGATCCAGGGGGAATGTTCGAAGATGGAACCGAAGCGGTCGACGAACCGTTCGCGCGTCATCTGGCTTGGGCGTTCGAAGCGCTTGTTCGGATGGGTCTTTGCCCAATGCCGCGCGATGTCGATGCGGCGCGGGAACCAGACGCCGTCGTGCGATTGTGCATAGTCGAGAAAGCGCTTCAGCCCGGCGATCTTGCCGGGGCGGCCGATCAGCCGGCAATGCAGGCCGATCGAGAACATCTTGGCCGCGCCCGCCTGGCCTTCGGCGTAGAGGGTGTCGAAGCTGTCCTTGAGGTACTGGAAGAACTGCTCGCCGGTGATGTAGCCCGGCGCGGTGGCAAAGCGCATGTCGTTGGCTTCCAGCGTATAGGGGATCACCAGCTGGTCATGGTCGCCATATTCGCGCCAGTAGGGCAGGTCGTCGTCGTAGGTGTCGGAGATCCAGGCCAGCCGGCGGGTCTCGGCGGTCAGCTGCACGGTGTTCATCGAGCAGCGGCCGGTGTACCAGCCCTGCGGCGGTTCGCCCACGACTTCCTCGTGCAGGCGGAAGGATTCGGCGATCTGGCGGGCCTCTTCCTCGGGGGGCATATCGCGGTGGTCGACCCACTTCAGGCCGTGGGAGGCGATCTCCCATCCGGCGGCCTTCATCGCGGCGACCTGTTCGGGGTTGCGGGCCAGCGCGGAGGTGACGCCGTAGATGGTGACGGGAATCGACTTTTCGACGAAAAGTCGGTGCAACCGCCAGAACCCGGCGCGGGCGCCATAGTCGTAGATCGATTCCATGTTCCAGTGCCGCATCCCCGGCCAGGGCGCGGCCCCGGCGATGTCGCTGAGGAAGGCCTCGGACTGGGCATCGCCGTGCAGGATGTTGTTTTCGCCGCCCTCTTCGTAGTTCAGCACGATCGAGACGGCGATCCTGGCGCCGCCGGGCCAGGCGGCATCGGGCGCGTTCGGTCCGTGGCCACGGAAATCACGGGGATAGCGGGTCATGCGGGCCTCCTTCTTGGCGAGAGGTTAGTGGCAATTCTTCGAGGGTTCTTTCAAGAAATCCGCGAAAGACCTTTTGCCGGGCGCCGTTCTCGCCTGGGCGCCTGCGATGTGCTTGACTGGCCGGCGGATCGGCAAGGGAGAGGCGCGATGACGGGTGGGCGGCTGACGACGCATGTTCTGGATACCGCGCGGGGCAAGCCGGCGGCGGGGGTGAAGATCTGGCTTTACCGGGTCAGCGGCAATTCCCACCGCAAGATCGCCGAGACAGTGACCAATGCCGACGGGCGCACCGATGCGCCGATGCTGACGGGCAAGGATTTCACCGCGGGGGTCTATGAGCTGGTGTTCCACGCGGGCGACTATCTGCGCGCCAGCGGGCAGGCCGAGGGAGAGGTGCTGTTCCTGGACCAGATCCCGATCCGCTTTGGCGTGCCGGATGCGGCGCAGCATTTTCATGTGCCGCTGCTGATCTCGCCCTTTGCCTATTCGACCTATCGCGGCAGCTGATCGGCCAGGCGCTGGCGCAGGCGCCCGCCGGCGCTGGCCGCGATGCGCAACAGCCGGCGGCGGTCGGCGTCCAGGGCGGCGTCGATCAGCCCGGCCAGCGCGCCGCGGGTTTTCAGATGCGCGGCCAGGCCGGAATGCGTCAGGCCGGGAAACAGGATGTGGTCCAGGTTGGGGCGGGCCGGAAAGGCCAGCGC
>JAGPCN010000226.1 GCA_018058035.1 Fuscovulum sp. | reverse complement strand
TCGTCCTGGCGGGCGGTGAAGGTTTCGCCGTCGGGGAACAGGATGCGGTAGAACGGGTCCATCGGCACCAGCGTCACGTCGCGGTCGAAGTCGCGCCCGCAGGCGGCCCAGAGGTCGCGCAGGCCCTGCGGCACGGTGACGATGGTGGGGCCCAGGTCAAAGCGGTGGCCGCCCTGCGTGATCGAAGACCCGCGCCCGCCGGGCCGGTCCAGCCGGTCCAGGACGGTGACCTGCCAACCCTTGGCCCCCAGCCGCATGGCCGAGGCAAGGCCGCCAAGCCCGGCGCCGATGACGATGGCCTGACCGCGGGCCGCAGGATGGCGGGTGGGGGAGTCGTGCGTCATGAAAGGGATCATAGGCCGTCTAGCCAAGTTTACAACCTTGCTCTGAATCCAAAGAATCGGCCTATTTGCATCTTCCCTTTCTCGTCCTTGAGTGTAACATCAAACTTACACATCGTGCGGAGGACGCGCCATTTCCGTCGCCACGCTTAGCCTGTTCCGCTTTGACGGTGCCCTGTCCCGCCCCTGGGTGATCGGACAGATGGCGCTGGCGCGGCGGCCCCTGCGGCGGGACGGCCGCCTGCGGTTCGTCAAGCTGTGCGGCTCGGGCACGGGCGAGGGGTTCACCCTGCGGCCGAACTGGGCGGTCTGGGCGATCCTGGCGGTCTGGTCCGACGAGTCGGCAGCCCGCGCGGCGATGCAGGACAACCCGGTCTGGCGCGCTTGGGGCGCGCGTGCCACGGAAACCTGGACGCTGTTCCTGCAATCGGTCGGCGGGCGCGGCAGCTGGGCGGGGGTCAACCCGTTCCTGCCCGATCCCGGCACCGAAAGCCCGAAGGACGGCCCCGTCGCCGCCCTGACCCGCGCCACGCTGCGCCCGCGTTACGCGCTGCGGTTCTGGCAGCGGGTGCCCGGCATCTCGCAGGTCATCGGCGCCGACCCCAACGTGATCTTCAAGATCGGCATCGGCGAGGTGCCGCTGCTGCATCAGGTCACCTTCTCGATCTGGCCCGACACGCAGTCCATGGCGGCCTTCGCGCGCGCCGATGGTCCGCATGCCCGCGCCATCCGCGCCGTCCGCGAGGGCGGCTGGTTCGCCGAAGAGCTTTACGCCCGGTTCCGCATCCTCGGCTCGCAAGGGCTGTGGGAGGGCGGCGATCCGCTGGCCCGCGCCGTCACAGAAAGGCAAGCCGCATGACCCAGGCCGTCGCAAGGATCGTCCCGCGCCCCGATGGCGCCCGGACCCGGCCGGTGTTTCCTTTCACTGCCATCGTCGGCCAGGACGACATGAAGCTGGCCCTGACGCTGACCGCGGTCGATCCGGGCATCGGCGGCGTGCTGGTCTTTGGCGACCGCGGCACCGGCAAGTCGACGGCGGTGCGCGCGCTGGCGGCGCTGTTGCCCGAGATCGAGGCGGTCGAGGGCTGTCCGGTGAACTCGGCCCGGCCGGACCACTGCCCCGACTGGGTGACGCTGGCCTCGGCCGCCGTGGTGCGCAAGCCGACGCCGGTGGTGGACCTGCCGCTTGGCGTCAGCGAAGACCGCGTGGTCGGCGCGCTGGACATCGAGCGGGCGATCTCGAAAGGCGAAAAGGCCTTTGAACCGGGGCTGCTGGCGCGGGCGAACCGGGGCTATCTGTACATCGACGAAGTGAACCTGCTGGAGGATCACATCGTCGACCTGCTTCTGGACGTGGCGCAATCGGGCGAGAACGTGGTGGAGCGCGACGGGCTGTCGATCCGCCACCCGGCGCGCTTCGTGCTGGTCGGATCGGGCAACCCGGAAGAGGGCGACCTGCGGCCGCAACTCCTGGACCGGTTCGGCCTGTCGGTCGAGGTGACAAGCCCGCGCGACATCGACACGCGGGTCGAGGTGATCCGCCGCCGCGACGCCTTTGACACCGCGCCCGAGGCCTTCCTGGCCGAATGGCACCCCCGCGACATGGCGCTGCGCGACGAGATCCTGGCCGCGCGCGCAGTGCTGCCGACGGTCACCGCGCCGAACATCGCGCTGCACGATTGCGCGGCGCTTTGCATCGCCCTTGGGTCGGACGGCCTGCGCGGCGAACTGACTTTGCTGCGGTCTGCCCGTGCGTTGGCGGCCCTGCGCGGCGACGGGTCGGTGACGCGGGCGCATCTGCGCGAGGTGGCCGCGATGGCGCTGTCGCACCGGCTGCGCCGCGATCCGCTGGACGAGGCGGGCTCCGCCGCAAGGGTGGCCCGCACCGTCGCCGATACGCTGCCCTGAGATGTCGGGCGATCCCTTCCGGTCGGCGCTGGCGGTGCTGACGGTGGACCCGGCGGCGGTGGGCGGCCTGTGGCTGCGCGCCCGCGCCGGCCCCCTGCGCAGCATGCTGACCGATGCGCTGGCGCTGCTGCCGCTGCCGATCCCGCTGAAGCGGTTGCCGCCGAACGTGGGCGACGATGCGCTGTTCGGCGGGCTGGACATGGCCTCGACCCTGCACAGCGGCCGGCCGGTGCTGCGCCGCGGCTTGTTGGACCGGCCGACCGCCTTTCTTCTGCCGATGGCCGAGCGTTGCGACCGCGGCCTCTGCGCCCGGCTGGCCCAGGCGCTGGACCGGCGCCAGCATGCCCTGATCGCGCTGGACGAGGCTGCAGAAGAGGGCGAGGGCCTGCCGATGGCGCTGGCCGACCGGCTGGGGCTGTTTCTCGACCTGACCGATGTGCGGTCCGACCGGCTGACGGATCTGCTGCCCGACCCGGCTCAGGTCGAGGCGGCCCGGGCGCGGCTGTCGGCGGTGAAGCTGCCGCATGAGGTGGTGCGCCAGGTGGTGGCGGCCTGCGCCGGGATGGCGATCACCAGCCAGCGCGCGCCAATGCTGGCGCTGGCGGCGGCGCGGGCGCTGGCGGCGCTGGCGGGCCGCAATCTGGTCGAGCAGGCCGACATGATCGAGGCGGCCGAGATGACGCTGTCGCACCGCGCCGCGCCGATGGTCGCGCCGCCGCCCGCCACGGACGACGCCGATCCGCCGCCGCCCGATCCCGCGGGGGCCGAGACGCCGGCGACTGATCCGGGGCAGGGGCTGCCGGCCGAGATCCTGGTCGATGCCGCCCGCGCCGCCCTGCCCGATTCGATCCTGCGCCAGCTTGAGGCCGGGCGCGCAGCGCGGTCCGCGCGTGGGTCAACCGGCAGCGGGGCGGAAAAGGCGGGCAACCGGCAGGGCCGGCCGCTGCCCTCGCGCAAGGGCAAGCCGCAGGGCGATGCCCGGCTGGACCTGGTGGCCACCTTGCGTGCCGCGGCCCCCTGGCAGCCGCTGCGCCGGGCCGAGGCCCCGCACCGCGCCGGTCAGATGCTGCTGGTCGACCCCACCGACCTGCACATCCGCCGCAGCAAGCAACTGTCGGACCGGCTGCTGATCTTTGCCGTCGATGCCTCGGGCTCGGCGGCCGTCGCCCGGCTGGCCGAGGCGAAGGGCGCAGTCGAACTGTTGCTGGCGCAGGCCTACAGCCGCCGCGACCATGTGGCGCTGCTGACGTTTCGCGGCCAGGGCGCGGCGCTGATCCTGCCGCCCAGCCGAAGCCTGGTCGCGACCAAGCAAAAGCTGCGCGGCCTGCCCGGCGGCGGCGGCACGCCGCTGGCGCAGGGGCTGCAACTGGCGCTGACCACGGCGCGGCAGGCCCGCAGGCGCGGGCTGACGCCGACCATCGCGCTTCTGACCGACGGGCGCGGCAACATCGCGCTGGACGGCACGGCCGACCGGGCACTGGCCGAGGACCAGGCGACGCAGCTGGCGCGGGCGATCCGCGCGGCGGGCGCGCCGGCGGTGGTGATCGACGTCAGCACCCGGCCCAACCCCCGGCTGACAACGCTGGCACAGGCGATGGGCGCGCGCTATGTCGCGCTGCCGCGGGCCACGGCCAGCCGTCTGGCCGACGTGCTGGGGGCCGCGCTGGAGACCTGAGCGATGGAGCCGCGCGATCTTTCTGCAAGCTGGCCGTTCCGGTCTGCCGGGCGGCGCCTGCGCGCGGCGGGGCATGACTGGTGGCTGGTCGACACCGGCCCGCCCGAGGCGCCGGCGGTGTTGCTGCTGCACGGCTTGGGCGCCTCGGGGCACAGTTTCCGGCGGATGATCCCGGGCCTGTCGGCGCGCTGCCGCGTGCTGGTGCCCGACCTGCCGGGGCAGGGCTGCAGCCGGGCGGGTCGCGCCAACCGGCTGGGGCTGGAGCCGATGGCCGAAGACCTGGGCGCCCTGTGCGATGCGCTTGGCGTGGCGCCGGTGGCGGTGATCGGCCATTCCGCGGGGGCGGCGATCGCCTTGCAGATGGCGCGTAGGCGCCCAATCCCGGCGGTGGTGGGCATCAATGCAGCGCTTGGCCATTTCGGCGGCGCGGCGACGGTGATCTTTGGCCTGATGGCCAAGGGGATGGCGGCGCTGCCCTTCGTCGCCCCTTCGGTCGCGCGGGTCTGGGCCACGCGGTCGCGGGTGGACCGGCTGCTGGACCAGACCGGATCAAGGATCGACGAGGCCGGCCGCGCGCAATACCTGGCGCTGGTGCGCGACCCCGGCCATATCGCGGGCGCCCTGGGGATGATGGCGGCCTGGCGGCTGGATCCTCTGCTGGCGGCGCTGCCCACGTTGCCCGTACGCACCCTGCTGATCGCCGCCGCGGGCGATGTCGCCGTGCCGCCCAGCGTTTCGCACCAGGCGGCGGCGCAGATGCCGCGGGCCGAGGTGCACAACATGCCCGGCGGCCATCTGGTGCATGAAGAGGCCGAGGACGGGCTTTCGGCCCTGATCCTCGACTGGCTTCAGCCTTAGACGGTTTCGCCGAAGATCATCTGACGGTGCCGGTCCATGTAGATGCGCAGCCAGGGCGTGTAGCGTTCGGGCCTTGCGGCCAGGTCGGCCAGCAGGTCGTCGGCCCTGACCCATTCGGTCGCCGCGACCTCGTCGGGGTCGGGCACGGGTTCCATTCCGGCGGGGGCGGTGGCGGTGAAGATGTCGACCACCTCGTGTTCGATCATCCCGCCCGCCACGTCGGCGCGATATTCCACCGTGCCCACGGCGCGCAGATCCAGCCCGCGCAGGCCCAGCTCCTCGTCCAGCCGCCGGGCGGCACAGGCGGCCGCGTCCTCTCCCCAGTACGGGTGGGTGCAGCAGGTGTTCGCCCACAGGCCCGGCGTGTGATACTTGGTCAGCGCCCGCTGTTGCAGCAGGATGCGGTCGCCGCGGGTGACAAAGACCGACACCGCCAGATGCCGCAGCCCCTGGCGGTGCACCAGCAGCTTTTCGACCGGGCGAAGCTGGCCGTTCTGATAGGCCGGGATCATCTGCATCGTCAGGACCACTTTGGCGAGACCAGACCCAGAAGGTGGGCCAGGTTCTTCACGCCGATCTTCAGATGCGCCAAAGGCCGCGCCGCGACAAGCCGTTTGTTCATGTAGGCCTCGAAGGTCAGGCGCTGCACGTCGATGTCGTGGCACAGGCTGACGAAACGCTCGCGGCGGTCGTCGGACTTGTAGTAGGCGTCCTGCATGCTGCGCAGCACCCGGAATACCGTGCCGTGTTCGCGCATGAAAAGCTTGCGCGCCACCCTCAGGTCCTTGGCCCGGCCCGTGCGCAGGAAGGCCTGTGCCGCCGTCGCCGCCGCGCGGCCCCCGGCCATGGCGTAAAAGATGCCCTCGCCCGAACTGGGGGCAACCACCCCCGCCGCATCGCCCGCCAGCACCACGTCGCGGCCATTGTCCCAGCGGTCAAGCGGCTTCAGCGGGATCGGCGCGCCTTCCTTGCGGATGGTCTCGCACTGCGCCAGGCCCGACATGCGGCGCAGTTCGGCGGTGGCCTCTTTCAGGTCGACGCCCTCTTTCTCGGTGCCCATGCCGATGCTGGCCTTGGCCCCGTGCGGAAAGACCCAGCCGTAGAAATCGGGGCTGATGCGGCCGTCATAGATCACGTCGCAGCGGTCGGGGTCATAGTCGGCGTTCGAGGCGACCATGCCTTCGGGTGCCGCGATGATCTCGTGGTAGGCGATGACGTAAGGGATGCGGTCGCCCCCCGGCACTTCGGCCCGCGCCACGCCGGACCGCGCGCCGTCGGCGCCGATCACCAGCCGGGTGGGGCTGCGCCGTTCTTCGCCGCTGGCCTTGTCGCGCCAGACGACATGGGTGCCTTGCGCGTCGCGTTCGATCCGCAGGAAGGTGCCGGTCAGCCGGTCTGCCCCGTGCATCGCGGCCCGGTCGCGCAGGAATTCATCGAAATCCTCGCGGTCGACCATGCCGACATAGCCGCCCTCGATGTGGATATCGACGGCGCGGCCCGTGGGAGAGATCATCCGGGCGCAGCGGATTTTCGCCACGACCAGCCGGTCGGGAATGTCGAAGTCGCGGATGGCGCGGGGCGGGATGGCGCCGCCGCAGGGCTTGATCCGCCCGTCGCGGTCCAGCAGGGCAACGCGGTGGCCGGCGCGGGCCAGATCCTCGGCCGCGGTGGCGCCCGAAGGCCCGCCGCCGACCACGAAGACATCGTAGCTCATGTCACTCTCCCGCCATCGCATAGGCCGGGGCGGGCGACGCGGCACCCCCCCGGCGGTGGTCGATCACCCGCGCGGCGATGCCGGCGGACAGAAGGAACAGCCCGGCCTCGAACAGGAAGACCGCGCCGAAGGCCGGGGCAGGGGGCAGCCACAGGCGCCCCAGGTCGACCAGCGCGGTGCCGGCAAAGCCGCCCGCCGCCGCCGCCACTGCCTGCGCCGCACCCCACAGGCCCATCCGCGTGCCTTCGCGCCGCTCGCGCCCCTCGCCCGCCAGCGCCATCATCGACCCGATGGCCGCCACCGCGAACATGCCGTTGAAGAAGCCAAGCGCCACGACCGCCGGGGTCAAGGCCCCGCCGAAGCGGCCAAGGCCCGCGATCACCGCCAGCGCCAGGGCGGACCCCAGGCACCCCGCCACCACCCAATGCCGCAAAGACCCGATCCGCAGGCCGGTCGCCGCGATGCCCACCAGCAGCATGCCGACGAAGACGCCGCCGTTCTGTGCGCCCGACAGGCTGGTGGATTGTCCGGGGGTAAAGCCGAAGACCAGGCCGGCGTAGGGCTCAAGGATCAGTTCCTGCATGAAATAGGCGTTCATCGACAGGAAGATGAATAGGGTGAAGACGCGCGCGCGGGGTTCGGCCCAGATCTCGGCCAGACCTTCGCG
>JAGPCN010000225.1 GCA_018058035.1 Fuscovulum sp. | reverse complement strand
TGGCAGCCCGTAGGGGAGTCGAACCCCTCTTCCCAGGTTGAAAACCTGGTGTCCTAACCGATAGACGAACGGGCCGCGCTTTCGGTGGAGCGGTGTCTAATCGGGGCCGGCGGGTTCCGCAAGAGGAAAAATCGCGTCCGGTACGCGGACTTGCGTTCAGGCCGGCGCCGCGTCGTCCAGGCGCAGCTGAACCCGCGACCGGCCGCTCCAGGTGTTCACCTCGACCTTGCCGGCCAGGTGGAAGGGGCGGGTGCCCGAGGTTTCCAGCGCGGGGCCCAGCGGGCTGTCGAAGGCGCCGAAGGCCATCGCTTCGAGCGGCTGGCCGCCGGGGTTGCGGATCGACAGGCGCAGGTGCGATTCGCCGATGCGGCGGGCGGTCAGGGTGACATCGGGAATCACGAATCGCGGCGCGGGGGCGGCAGCGCCAAAGGGGCCGGCGGCCTCGATCTGCTCGGCCAGGGCCAGGGTGGCGGCCTGCGGCATCAGAAGGCCGTCGACGCGCAGCGCCCGGGGGCCGACCGTGCCGGCGCCCTGACGGCCCAAGAGGTCGGCCAGCCGCGCCATCGCCGCCTCAAGCCGGTCGCGCGCCACCGTCAGCCCCGCCGCCATCTTGTGCCCGCCGCCCTTGACCAGCAGCCCCTCGGCCGCGACGCGCTGCACCGAGGCGCCCAGATCCACCCCTTCGACCGACCGGCCCGAGCCCTTGCCCTCGGCCCCGTCCAGCCCGATCACCACCGCCGGGCGGCCCGTTGCCTCTTTCAGCCGGGCCGCGACGATGCCGACCACGCCGGGATGCCAGCCTTCGGCGGCGGCCCAGACCAGCGGGCCGTCCAGGCCGCGCGCCTCGGCCTGGGCCAGGGCTTCCTCGCGCACCCGTTCGGTGATCTCGCGGCGCTCGGTGTTCAACTGGTCCAGCCGTTGGGCCAGTGCCTCGGCCTCGCGCGCATCGTCGGTGGCCAGAAGGCGCGCGCCCAGGTCGGCCTGGCCGATCCGTCCGCCGGCATTGACCCGCGGCCCCATCAGGAAGCCCAGCGAATAGGCGGTGGGGGCAGTGTCCATCCGTGACACGTCGGCCAGCGCGCGCAGGCCCGGGCGTTCGCGCCGCGCCATCACCTTCAGCCCCTGGCGCACCAGAGCCCGGTTCACCCCCAGCAAGGGCGCCACATCGGCCACCGTGGCCAGCGCCACCAGGTCCAGCATCGCCATCAGGTCCGGCCCCTGGGCGCCGCGGGCGCGCAACTGGCGGTTCGCCTCGACCAGCATCAGGAACACCACCGAGGCGGCGCAAAGGTGCGACAGGCTGCCGTCTTCGTCCTGGCGGTTGGGGTTCACGATGGCATGGGCCGCGGGCAGCGTCTCGGCGGCCAGGTGGTGGTCCAGCACCACCACCTCGGCGGGGGCTGCGGCGGCGATGGGGTCGTGGCTGAGGGTGCCGCAATCGACGCACAGGATCAGGCTGTGGCGGGCGGCCAGCGCCTGCATGGCGGGGATGTTGGGGCCGTAGCCCTCGTCGATGCGGTCGGGGATATACAGCGTGGCCACGCGCCCCATGGCGCGCAGCCAGACCAGCAAGAGCGCCGCCGAGGCACCGCCGTCGACGTCATAATCGGCAAAGACCGCGATGCGTTCGCGGGCGTCCACCGCGGCCAGGAACCGGGTCGCCGCCTTTTCCATGTCGCGCAGGGACCGCGGGTCGGGCAGCAGGTCCTTGAGCGTCGGCGCCAGGAAGGCCGCGGCATCGGGCGGGGCGATGCCGCGGGCGGCCAGGATGCGGCAAAGCGGCAGCGGCAGCCGGGTTTCCTGCGCCATGGCCTCGGCCAGGCGGTCCTGGATGGGATCGGGGCCGACCCAGCGGCGCCCGGTCAGCGAGGACTCGACGGAAAGGAAGGCGGCGGCCTGCGACATGGGCCAAGGGGTGCCAGAGACCGGGACAGGCCGCAAGGGGCGGCGGCCCCGGTCCGATCAGCGCAGCGGGCTGCGGTAGGTCATCCGGCGGACCGAGCCGGTCTTGGACCGCATCAGCAGGGTTTCGGTCGTGACCCATCCCGGCTCGCGCTTGATCCCGGCCAGAAGCGAGCCGTTGGTGACGCCGGTCGCGGCAAAGATCACGTCGCCGCGCACCAGGTCGTCGCGGGTGTAGACGCGGTCGAAGTTCGAGATGCCGGCCTTGCGGGCGCGGCCGCGTTCATCGTCGTTGCGAAACAAGAGCTTGCCGAAGAACTGGCCGCCCATGCATTTCAGCGCCGCCGCCGCCAGCACGCCCTCGGGCGCGCCGCCGGACCCCATGTACATGTCGATCCCGGTGACCTCGGGTTCGGCGCAGTGCATCACGCCGGCCACGTCGCCATCGGTGATCAGCCGGATCGCGGCGCCGGTCGAGCGGATCTCGCGGATGATGTCCTCGTGCCGGGGGCGTTCCAGCACGCAGACGGTGATGTCTTCGGTCGAGACGCCCTTGGCCGCGGCCAAGGCCGAGACGCGCTCGGACGGGGTCATCGTCATGGTCACCACGCCCGGGCGGTAGCCGGGGCCGATGGCCAGCTTTTCCATGTAGACGTCGGGGGCGTGCAGAAGGGTGCCGCGCGGCGCCATGGCAATCACGGTCAGGGCGTTCGGCATGTCCTTGGCGGTCAGCGTGGTGCCTTCCAGCGGGTCCAGCGCGATGTCGACGGCGGGGCCCTGGCCGGTGCCGACCTCTTCGCCGATATACAGCATCGGGGCCTCGTCGCGCTCGCCCTCGCCGATCACCACCACGCCGGCGATGTCCAAGAGGTTCAGCTGGTCGCGCATGGCGTTGACAGCGGCCTGGTCGGCGGCCTTTTCATCGCCGCGCCCGACCAGGTTGGCCGAGGCCAGCGCCGCGGCTTCGGAGACGCGGGCAAGGCCCAAGCTAAGGAGGCGGTCCTGGAATTCGCGTGCGTCGGCCATCATCTGTCCTCGTCTGGCGTTTTCCGACCCTTAGCGGGGCGGGGACGGGGCGGCAAGTCTGGTGACGCTAACGGCGCTTCAGGGTTGCGCTGCCAGAACCGCATCGGCCAGGCAGGCGTCGATCGCTCGGGCGGCGGCCAGGGCGGGTGATGCAGCGGGGTCCGAGCCCAGCACCCCGGCGGTGGACCGCAGCAGCAACTTGCGCCCTCGGGGGGTGGCGAAGAACTGTTCGGGCGGCATCAGGGCGACAAAGGGCTGCGCTGTGCCGTTGCGGGCAAAGGGGTGGCCAAAGGCGGCGACAAAGGCGGTTGTGCAGGCATCTGCGCTCAGTGGGCAGGTTGCGGCGCAAAGCGCGGGCAGGGGGGCGAATTCCGGTTCGGTTGCCAGAGCCGCCACAGCGGCCTGCGCGGTGGCAGGGTCAAGTGCGGTCTCGGCGCGCGTCATCACGCGCAGCACCGGCACGGCGGCGGCCATGCGGCGGGCCAGGTCGTCGGGCGCGACGCCCGCCGCCGCGCCGATGGCATTGATGCGGGCAATGACCTCGGGGGCGGGCTGTTCGGTGCGGTGTATCCGGGCATAGGCCGCCAGCGCCATGGCCGCCCCCGGGTCGCCGGCACGCAGCCGGTCGGCCAGCAGGGTATCGGCCATGGAGGGCGGGCCAAAGGTGGTGTCCAGAAGCCGCGTCTGCAGCAACCAGGAGCGCGCCCAGACCGGGATCGGCTGGTCAAAGAACCCCGGCGGCAGGTCCATGAATCCGCCGGTCTGGTTCAGCCAGGTCATGAACAGCATGCTGCCCTTGTCGGCCTCTCCCGCCGCATATAGGCCAAAGGCGCGGGTCAGCAAGTCGGCCATGTTATCGCCCGGATCGCCCATGCCCCACAGGGCCGCCACCGGATCGGCTTCGGCCAGAGCTGCGGCCAGGGCAACCCCGTTGACCCGCGCCAGCTTCTTGCGGTCGGCAAAGGGCAGGGTCTGGCGCAGCCAGTCGGTGACGGCGGGCAGGGCCAGAAGGGCGGCGGTATTCCCCGCCTCGGCCGCGGCGTGCAGGTCGGTCAGGGCCGAGGGGTCATCGCCTTGCAGGGCGCGCTGGAACGGCGCGGAAAAGGCGGGGTCGCTGGCACCGGGTGGGGGTTCGGCCAATGCCGGGGAGGCAAGGAGGAGGGCCAGAAGGATTGCTCGCATCGCCGCCCCCGAACCTTGAACCATGGGCGCAAGGGTCATGCCGGGGAGGCCTGTCTGTCAAGCGGTCAGACTTCTTCGATCCGGATCGCCACTGGATTGCCGACCAGCACGCCAGTGGCGGCAAAGCGGGTCATCGCATGGGCGACGTCGTCGGGTGCGGCCTTGTGGGTGACGATCAGCACCGGAGCATGGGTGCCCTGGTGGCCATACTGGCGCATCTGGTCGATCGAGACGCCGGCATCGCCCAGGCAGGTGGCGATCTTGGCCAGCGCGCCGGGTTTGTCGAGCAGCGTCATCCGCAGGTAGTAGGGCGCGGGCGTCGCGGCGCGGGCCGGCTGCGCCGCGGCCAGATCGGCGGCCGGGATGCCGAAGGTCGGGATGCGCAGGCCGCGGGCGATGTCGATCACGTCGCCCATGACCGCGCTGGCCGTCGGCCCCATGCCGGCGCCGGGACCGCGCAGCACGACCTGGCCGACGCTGTCGCCTTCCAGCACGACCATGTTGGTGCCGCCCTGCAACTGGCCCAAGGGGCTGTTCGTCGGCACCAGGCAGGGCGTCATGCGCTGTTCCAGGCCCCGGCCGGTCATCTGCGCCACGCCCAGAAGCTTGATGCGGTAGCCCATGTCCTCGGCCAGGCGGATGTCGTCGATCGAGACATTGCCGATGCCTTCCAGTTCGACGTCCCCGAACGACACGCGGGTGCCGAAGGCGATTGCGGCCAGGATCGACAGCTTGTGCCCGGCGTCGATGCCGCCGACGTCGAGGTTGGGGTCGGCCTCGAGATAGCCCAGCTGGCGGGCCTCTTCGAACACCGTCTCGTAGGGCAGGTTCTCGGACTGCATCCGGGTCAGGATGTAGTTGCAGCTGCCGTTCATCACGCCCATCACCCGCTTCATGCGGTTGCCGGCCAGGCCCTCGGTCAGCGCCTTGATGACGGGGATGCCGCCGGCGACGGCGGCCTCGTAGCGGATTACCCGGCCGGCGGCCTCGGCGGCTTCGGCCAGGGCCTGGCCGTGGTGGGCCAGAAGCGCCTTGTTGGCGGTGACCACGTCCTTGCCGGCGGCAAGGGCGGCCTCGGTCGCGGCGCGGGCGGCGCCTTCGTGGCCGCCCATCACCTCGACGAAGACGTCGATGTCGGGGCGTTGCGCCAGGGCGACGGGATCGGTTTCCCAAGCATAGCCGGACAGGTCGGCATCGCGGTTCTTCTTCGGGTCGCGGGCCGAGACGGCGGTGATGGTGATCGGGCGGCCGGCGCGGGCGGCGATCAGGGCGGCTTCGGCCTGAAGGATGCGGACGACGCCGATGCCCACGGTTCCCAGACCGGCAACACCAAGGCGAAGGGGGGCTGCGGACATGGGAGGGGCCTTTCGGATGCGGGTGTCAGGGCCTGCTGTTAGCCTGTCGCCGCGCGGGGTGCAATCGGGGCGCGGGGGGGGCGGTGCGGGGTCAGGCGCGGCCGCGGGCGATGGCCTCGGCCAGGCGGGCGCGGGTGGTGGTGTCGGTGACGGGGCCGCGCATCAGGGCTGCGCGCGCGCGCAGCCGCGCGGCGCGGGCGGCCAGCGCGCCGCCGGGGTCGGCCGCCGCCTGCGGCAGGGCGGCCTGGGCCAGCAGGTCGCCGATCGGCAAGAGCGTGGGCGGCGGCGCGGCCTTGGCCACGGGATAGGCGACAGGGGCGGGCAGCGCGGCGCAACCCGCGGCCAGCGCCACCAGCGCGGCGGCCAGGACGGCGGCGGGGGAAAGCTGGGCGGAACGGCGGGGCATGACGGACCTGGGCTGCAACGCCAGCAGTCTAGACGCCAGCGCCGCCGGGCGAAAGGTCCGGCGGCGGTCAGAGCGTGTCCGTCAGAGCGTATCCGGGCAGGGCTCGGTGGTCAGGCAGACGCGGCGATAATAGCGCGGCCGGGTGACGACGAAGTTGTCGAAGCTGTGCAGCGGGATGCCGACATCGAAGCCCGGTGTATAGTCGACCGAGGTCTCGACGATCACGACGCTGTCGTTGTCGGCCATCAACGGGATGCGGTCGCGATAGACCGACCGGGCCAGGTCGGAATCGGTCAGCTGGGTCATCCTGCCGCCCGGGCTGCGCGAGAACAGGACGTAATGCTTGTTCTCTTCTTCGGAATATTCGACCGAGGTGATGCGCAGCTCGATGGCGGGCGAGTCGTTCATCAGGTATTCGCTGACGGTCTGCATCCCTTCGATGAAGGTCGGGTCGATCTCGCTTTGCCGCGAGATCAGGTCCGAGATCGAATAGGCCGCCTTCTGCGCCTGGTTGATGGTGCGGAAGGCATCCCAGTAGACAAACAGCGCCATGAAGGTCCAGACCAGCAGCGGCAGCATGATGAGGAACTCGGTCATCACCAGGCCGTCTTCCTGGTCGCGGAACCGGCGCATCTGGCGGGTGAGGGCGTTCATGCTCGTTCTCCTCGACTCTCGTCCTGTGCGTTAGCTTGGTTCGTTGACGAAGACAGATGCGGTCACCATCTGGTAGCCGCCCTGCGCATCCTCGCGCAGTTGCAGCCCGATGCCGGTCGATGGGAAGATCGGGTCCTGCACCGCGCAGACGCGGACCAGCATGATCTCGTTCGACCCGCCGGGCACGAAGTCGGTCAGCGGCTCGGTCGCTTCGCCGCGGTCGATGCAGGTGGCGGGCGTGGCCGGCATCGCGAAGGTGATGGTCGAGACGGGCCGCATCTCGACCTTCAGGATGCTGGTGCAATCCTTCAGGATCGGCGTCGCCTCGCAGATCAGCTGGCGCAAGTCGTCGTGGTCGACCGCGCCCAGGTTGCCCAGCCGCAGTTCCCGCATCACCATGTCAAGCCCGCGTTCCATCATGACGTGCTTGGCCATGTAGAAGCCCGCCTCGACCGAGGCCATGAAGATGGTCACGACCACCGGCACGAAGACCACGAATTCGATCGAGGCGGTGCCTTCCTCGCGCCGCCACAGACGGCGCATGCGTTTGATCAGGGACAGGCTCATTGCGTCAGTCTCAGCTGGCTGAGGTTGGCCGCGATCAGCTGGAACGCGGTCTGGATCTCAAGCCCGTTGGCGTCGAAGAAATAGGTCGACGACGGGGACGAGGCGCAGT